>JBGPOI010000065.1:0-15322 GCA_041487975.1 Binatia bacterium
ACGGAGTGGGGTGTTGGAGGTGAGTCTCCAGCAGATCGAGGTGGAGGGCGCCCTGGCTCGCCTGCAGAAAAACCTCAAACCAGGTCCCTACATAAGATTGACAGTTAGGGATACGGGGTATGGTATGACCTCCGCAGTCCAGGAGCGGATCTTCGAGCCGTTCTTTACCACTCGTCCAGTTGGAGAGGGCAATGGGCTAGGACTCGCTATCGTCCATGGGATCGTGACTGGTCACGGCGGCGCAATCACTGTTGAGAGCACGCCAGGGAAGGGCACGACGTTCCATGTATATCTCTCTCTATGTAGTGAAGACGGTATTGCGCGAGAAAATATCCTTCATCACTCTTCTCCCTCAGAGGGGATGAGTTTTGGAGAGGAGGGAGGACCGCTCAATGATGTCACGCATTTTGGTCATTGACGACGAAGAACCGGTGCGGGCAGTGCTACGGCAGATGCTGGAGAAGGAAGGCTACAGGGTAGAGGAGGCCCCAAATGGGGCTGTAGGAATGAAGCTTCTGCGTGACCGCCCTGCCGATCTCCTTATCACCGATCTCTTCATGCCAGAGAAAGAAGGGATCGAGACCATGATAGAGGTGCGGAAATGTTTTCCTCAAGTCAAGATCATTGCCATGTCGGGCGGGGGACGCGTGGGCGCCCTTGATCTCCTGCCTATGGCCGAGAGCTTCGGTGCTCTCCGCACGCTCGCCAAGCCGTTTGAGCGCAGAGAACTGCTGGAGGCGGTCAGGGCGGTGCTGGCGCAGTGAAGACGGTTGCCGACTGGGGGTGGGGATGAAGCGGGTTACTGGAGAAGACCCCGTTCGTGCTGTGACGAACTCGGCACGAACGGAGCTGGCGTGAGAAGTGTTACGCGCTGCGCAGCACACGACCAGCAAAAGCCCCGGTGTGCTCAATGCCTTCCATAAAGACCTGGCCGTTCACCAGGGTACATTTGTAGCCTGAGGACTTTTGAATATAGCGCCCACCGCCGGCCGGCAGGTCGTACACGAAAGTCGGTGGCGGTAAACGCAGGTTATCGTAGTCGATGACGTTGAGGTCGGCATAGGCCCCCTGGCGGATAATGCCGCGATCCTGGATGCCAAAGAGCTGGGCTGGATCAAGGGTGAGCTTGCGGATTGCCTGTTCGATGGTGAAGTGCTGGCGTTCCTGCACCCAGTATTTCAGGAAGTAGGTGGGCAGACTGGAGTCCATGATTTGCCCGCAATGGGCGCCGGAGTCTCCCAAGCCAATCACGACCTGCGGATGATCCAACATTTTTTGTACCGCCTCAAACTGCGGGTTCAAGAAAGGATAATTGAAGAGGGCTCTGCCTTCTCGTTCCAGGGACAGAACGAGAAAAGCCTCAGCCGGGCTCACCCCCAGTCGTTGCGCGTGTGCCTGGAGGCTCTCGGCGGCACGGTGGTCATAACGCACCTCGCCATCGGGCAGGAGGAAAATCTGGCTGAAGTCGATCGGCGGCGGATCGTCCAACGCCTCGCGGATCATCGTCGCCCGGTACTCCGGGTTACGCAGCCTGACGACCTTCTCTCCCAGTTGCAGGTTGCGCAAAGAGCGCCACGCTGGCGCTCGGTCGAAGGGGGTGCGGTTCACAAACCCGAACAGCACGCCGATGCCTCGTGCAGTGGATTGGGCAAAGATTCGCGCCCCCAGCGCAGTACTGGCGCTGATCTGTTCGAGCAGGGAGGCGTAGGCCTCGGGATGGGGCCGGCTCTGCGCCAGACCAAAGGTCACGGGACGGCCAGTGGCCAGGCTCACCTCGGTCATCCAACGGACTTCTCGCTGAAGATCTGCCGGCTTGCCACTATCGATCCCGGGCGCGGCTTCGATAACGCCGCGTCGCAGTTCGCCGAGCGCTTTGGCAATGCCTATCAACTCATCAAAGGTAGCAAAGGTGCCAGGGACCGGTTGGCCTTCCGGAGTGCGATGTAAGATTGTCCGCGAAGTAGAGAAGCCCAGCGCGCCGCCCGCGATAGCTTCGGCTACGATGTCGTGCATGCGGGCGATGGCTTCCGGACCAGCGGGTTTGTTGTCCAGACTCTCTTGACCCATGGCCCAATAGCGCACGGCGCAATGACCAACCAGACCGCCGACGTTCACGCCCTTCGGCAGGGTATCCAGGGCCTTCAAGTATTCGCTGTAGGTTTCCCACTGCCACGGCATGCCTGCCATGATCGTCTCCGCTGGAATGTCCTCGACCGATTCCATTAGGTGGGCCAGGTACTCACGATCCTGCGGGTGGCAAGGGGCAAAGGTGACACCACAGTTGCCCATGACTACCGAGGTAACTCCATGCCAGCACGAAGACGAAGCCATCGGATCCCAGGAAATCTGCGCGTCCAAGTGTGTATGGATGTCCACAAAGCCCGGAGTGACAATGTGGCCTTCGGCATCGATAGTCCGGGTAGCGAGATCAGTGATTTTTCCTACGGCCGCGATACGATCCCCGTGGATCGCCACGTCAGCCCGATATGGCGCGCCGCCGCTGCCATCGACGACCAGTCCGTTTTTGATCACGATATCGTAGCTCACGGTGTCCTCCTCTTCATTATATAAGCCCACCGTTTGCCGGCGGGCCTCCGTACACAGATTATATGCCAGGGTCACGTTCTCGCCAAGGACCTTACGGCGACTTGCTTCAGATAACGGCTCCACCAGTTCCGCCAGTTCTTCCATATAAGCTGAACGATCTTGTCAACAGTTTAGGAGAGCGATTTAGGGCAATACTGGCAAAATTTTGACACCTTAATAGGTAACTGACAGAAAATGTCAATCAATTTTGTGGCAAAATTGCACAGGAACAAAATTTTTCCCTACCAATTCGCTGATTTTTGTCTTCTCATTTTTCGGCACACCTCTTGCATTAAACCTGCGAAGGCGACGCGAAGGAAAGGGACATACATCATGTTGCAAGCCATAGTAGAGAGGGAAGAGAGCCGAGTGACCGTTAGTCTCAAGCCGCAAACCGGGAAACGGTCGAGACAACGGTCTGATCGCAAAAGCCAACGAGAGCAACTTGTAGAAACTTTCTTACCTCTTGTCCATATGATCGCGGAGCGAATCTATCGTCGCCTCCCACCGGGGACAGACCTGGAATCGTTAGTCCAAGCGGGGGTTATGGGCTTGCTTGAAGCCCTGGATCGTTACGATCCGAACCGGGGAGTGTTTCAGACCTATGCCCGCTACCGCATTCAAGGAGAGATCATGGAGTATCTCCGTTCATTGGACTGGGTGAGCCGGTCGATCCGGGCGTGGGGACGAAAGGCAGCAGCGGCTCGCAATCGCTTAACCGGACGACTGGGCCGAGAAGCTTCGGCAGAAGAGATGGCAATAGAGTTAGGAGTTTCCCTCAAACAATATTATCGAGTTGACCAGAAACTCAATGAGGCGACACTCCTGAGTCTTGATGATTTATCTCTCGCTTCAGAGGAAGAATGGAAAAAGGCGCAAGAGGAGTTTTTCCAACACCCGTTTCAGGATCCTCTGGCCTTCCTGGAGAGCAAGGACTTGATCGAGAAGTTGACCGCCACGATCGAGGAATTGCCCGAACGGGAGCGATTGATAATAACTCTCTATTACCATGAGGAACTGACGCTGAAAGAAATCGGCGAAATTTTGAATTTGACTGAGGGGCGGATCTCCCAAATCCACGGACAGGCGCTTTCCCGCTTGCGCCAGGCTTTGGCGGGGGAAGAGTAGGGAACCTGTCCTCATAGGCGTCTGCAGAAGCTTCTTCTTGTCCCAATTCGCACTTCACCCGGCACAGGGTCCGGTGGTGCATCGACACAGACTATCCCGCGCTTATCGCAGGACCCCGCACGAGCGGTTTTGCACGAAGCCCTCGCTTGCTCTGTTCACCCTCAACTTACCGACAAGTAAACGGGGGTCCGACTTCTGTTTACCGCCTCGCTGCAACACCAACTTCGATTGACAACGTTCCCTTTTTCTCTAGAGCAGGCTTCTACGCCAAGGAGGAGAAGGGGTCTGAGGGCTCGCTCGGAGAAAGCCTCATTCAGTTGACGGCTCTCTTCTCTGCAAGTACAAGCAATAACACTATGGACACAGTGTTCAGTGGCATTCAGCCTTCTGGAGAATTGCACTTGGGTAATTACCTAGGAGCCGTGCGCAACTGGGTCGCTTTGCAAGACGAATATCGCTGTTTCTTCTGCATCGTGGATTACCACGCGATAACTCAGGACTACACCCCCGCAACGTTGTCCCGGCGCACGCTTGAGATGGCCACCGACCTGATTGCTTGCGGGATTGATCCAGAGCGCTCGGTGCTGTTCGTCCAGTCGAGCGTGCCAGAGCACACCGAACTCTGCTGGATTCTCAACACGGTCACTCCTTTTGGTGACCTCGGGCGGATGACACAGTTCAAAGACAAGGCGGAGAAACAGGCCGACAACATCAACGCCGGGCTGTTCAGTTATCCTGTTTTGCAGACGGCGGACATCATTATTTACAGGGCTCGTCTCGTGCCGGTCGGCGTCGATCAGGTGCAGCATATTGAGTTAGCCCGCGAGGTCGTGCGTAGATTCAATGCCCGTTGGGGTGAGTATTTCCCGGAGCCGCAAGCGTTGTTGTCGAGCACGCCGAAGATTTTGGGCCTTGATGGACAAGCCAAGATGTCGAAGTCGATCGGCAATACCATCGCGCTGGGTGAGGACGACGAGAGCATTCGTAAGAAACTGGCAACGGCGGCAACTGATCCCGCGCGCGTCCGGCGCAAAGATCCGGGAAATCCGGATGTCTGCAACATTCACACCCTGCACTCGTTCTTCTCGGACGCCGAGCGCATTCAGTGGGTACGCTCAGGGTGTACGACCGCAGCGATTGGCTGCATCGACTGCAAAGGGGCGCTGGCCGATAGCGTGATTGCTCATCTGCAGCCGATCCGCGAGCGCAAGAGGCAGTTACAAGCGAACCCGGAACGTGTCGAGACGATTCTGCATGAAGGCGCGCGCAAAGCCCGGGCGGTCGCGCAACGGACGATCACCGAGGTCCGCGAGCGGGTTGGCTTGTGGTCCTAAACCTCTACGCTGAGGAAAAGCCTGGATCTCTCCTTATAGAGAAGAGGCGAGTACGCTCTGAAAGAGTTAGGAAGCCCGTTAGCGGTAGAGTTCCTCATCCTTCAGATCTTTTTCCGGCAGACGGATGCGTGGATAGAGCGAGGGCATGCCGTTGCGGCCGAGGAACAAAAAGTCCACCGGTATAAATGGCATCGGCACCTCCATGCCGAGGTAGGCGCTGCGTTGATCGCTGCCGAAGGCCAGGCGTGTGCCAGCAATTTCCTTGGGCAGCGTGCCGTGCACGTCCACCCCTGATCCACCAATACTCCCCGAAAGGTAGGGGAGCATACGCCAGCCGTTTTGTTCGTTCTTTTCGCGCCGACTCTTGAGGGTGATATCCGCCGCTTCAACTCCTTGGGCGAGAAGCGCCAAGCCGCGATCCCCACGTGCGGCTGCCTGTTCGTAGCCCTTTTCGCGAAACCGACGCCAGAACCGCTCCCAGGCTGCGTTGGGCACGCCATAGACCTTGGTGCGTGGCCCTTGATCGCTCTGCAGGTGCAAGGCGACCTCGCCGCTGGGCAGAAGAGTGATGCCCTCGTCAGCGAGTTCGACGTTATCCGGGTCGCCGTCCAACAATTCGCGCTTGAGTCCCAGCCCTTGCGCACCGGCGAGGTCGGAGTTTTCTTTGAGAAATTCTTTGCTCAGACGCAGACCGCGGTTTTCCGGGAGGTTGAACGCGCGCAATTGGGGCGCTGCCTTGCGCGCGGCTTTGGTATGGGGATATTGCATCAACAGCGTGCGCAGGTACGACTCTTTTTGCTCCTGGTGCGGGCTCTGGTCTGCCATCTGCAGGAGCCCCTCACCGGCCCGTTCTTGTAGTCCAGGCACCAGCTCCCCTTTGCCGGCTAGCTGGTAATAAGTAATCGCCTTGTCGAATTGCCCTTCTTTCTCGTAGGCCTTGGCCAGCACCTCATAGACTTCGGGCGAGCGCTCGGCTGGCGGCGTGTCATGGATGTACTTTTCGGCCTCAGCAATCACTCCTTGGTGTGATATCGGATTACCGGAGAGGAGGTGAAAGAGTTTGGCGCCGGTCTGTAGCAGGGTGAGTGCGCCAAAAGTGGCGGCGCCAGCTAAGCCTTCGGTAGCAACCTGCGTTCCGGCAACGATGAAATTGTCTTTGACAAACCCGCCACCCGGGAGCAAATACTGGAGGGTTTGTTTGTCGTGATCCCATTCCGCTTGCTTAACGCCGGCCAAAGGATCCTGTGGCTGCGCGGCTTCCAGCGGATCTTGCTTTTGCAGATTGGCCTCGACTTTCTCTAGACCGGCGCGAGCCTTGGCCGAGGTCTCATCCACCATCAAGGCGAGGTGATAATGGAAGTTGGCTCCCCAATAGTCTTGTTTTTTGAAAGCGGTCTCGGCTTGGGCCAGTTCGGCTTCGAGCATCGCGCTCTGACGTCGTGCGTCCAGATCCTGCATCTTCTTTTCCACTTCCGGCGCGCGCGGGTCCTCTGGTATCCGACGCAAGAACTCGCGGTAGAGCACCAATGCTTTGCGCTCGCGCGGGCTCGGGCCGCTCCCGCTACTCCACTCCGACACGACGCCTTGCGCTCCGTAAGGGCTCGGAGCGCGTGGGGCACCCAGGAGTAAGCTGCCGACATCAAGGGTGGAGAGTATCCAATTGAATCGGCGGCCGATGCGGTTACGTTTCTCTTCGAAAAGCAGTTGATCAGCCTGCGCAAGCAGTTCGTCAGGAGTGACGTCTAAATTGGTGACATCGGTATCATTCTGCTCGTTCCCTTCCTGTGGTTCCTTCGTCAGGGCGTAGACATGTCGGGTGAGGCCGGTCGCGCGCGCTCCTTCAGCCCTCAGCGCGGCGTCGTGTTGCGACAGCTCGCGCGCTCGTTGGGCAACCGCCGCGGGATTTTGCAGATAGGCGTCGGTGATAGCACTCGCCACCTGTTTGCCGACCTCGTCCGGGAAATAGCGATCCGGTGGCTCCGGCGGGGTGAAGGGAGTGTACGTGGGCAGGAAGTCGGTCAGCTTGTGAGCAAGCGGGTCGGCAAACTCCTGTGCGTTTGCTGGTGAAAGCAGCAGCAGGAGGACAAAGGTGCTGTACAGCGTAGCTCTTTTTCTTTTCATCGTGCTCTCTCGCCTGGGTGGGCAGAGCCCACCTTATTCTGGCTTCTCAATCAGACCTCGGGAGATTCGTACACTGGTTCAACCGTACCTAAACTCAGTAGCGTGCGCCATGCGCACGGAAATAGGCGGGCTGCAGGGCAGTCGTGCGCACAGCGCACGCTACGCCGATTGTGTACCAATGTCATGTGGTTCGATTTAGTCTCCAGTCTCTCGCCTCACGTGTCCAGCCTCATCTCCCCAGCCGGCCGACTTTGGCCATATAGGCTTCCAGGGCCTCCAGTTTTCCTTTGGCTTCGAGTTTTTCCATTACCCCGTCTTCATGCGCGACCTGACCGTACAGCCGCAGAGCGGTGCGGCCGAGATCTTCGAAGATCGCGGAATCAAAGTGCAAACTCTGCGGATCGTTCTGCGCCACATATTCTTGCGCCAGAGCGAAGTAGAAGTCGGCAAACTCGATCTGGTAGCGGTAGATATTTTTGCTCTCTTTATGCTTGCCGATCAATTGGCGGTAGGCAAGGACAACGCTCTCGTTGCCATCTTCAAGGCGGTGGCGGTTGAGTTCGAGAAACGTGACCTTGGCCCGATCGAGCCGTTCTTCCTCTTCACGCGCCAGCGCCTCATAGGGGGTATCGGCCTGCTGCTTTTGTAGTTCCTGCCAGGCCGCGATCTGGCTGTCGAGGGCTTGCAAATACGCTACCGGAGTGCTGGCAGTGAGGGGACGCTGCTTGATCTCCTGGAACTGCGTCAGTACGGCGCTCGCTTTGGTCGCTTCCGCGTTAAGCCGATTTTTGCTCTGACTCACAACCTGATATTGCGCGAGAGCTTTTTCATACTCGTGTAACCCTGCGTAGGCGCGCCCACGGGTAAAAGCGAGGATCTCCGGATAGGCGCCCGGGTGTTTGTCTTCGTAGTCCTGCATCCGCGTGAGGGTGGCTTTGTAGACGTTGGCGCCAGTCACGTCCTTCGGGATGGAGAAGCGGTAGGTGTCTTTGCCGGCCAGACGTTGAAATTCGGTCACGACCTTAAGCAGGTCCGCCTCGGTCACATACTGGGGGTTGCTTTCACTCTCGTCCTTGCCGTCGGTCAGGCCCGGTATCCAGCCACGAGGGCCGGACGATCCAGCGCGAGCAGGCGGAGCAGGGGAGGGTGGCGCCGGAGGAGTTGCCCTGGCCGTCTGTGGTGGAGGCTGAGGCGGTTCCAGGGTCTTTCCTGCGCCCGTCCGTTGGGCAAAATCCCACTGCAAGGACGCTGGGGAGTCGATCGCAGCAGGGGGAGCTGAGGGCGAAGCCTGTGGAGCTTTTGCGGCCGGCTCAGGGATCGCGTCGGGAGTCGGATGTGGGCCGAAAAACCAGCGCTTCACTGTACAGCCCTGAAGCGTCAGGGCAAGGAGGAGAACGAAAAAGAGAGAAACCAGAGCCCTTTGCTTCGGCATTGTTCCTATTTGGGTAGGGAGAGCAATCGCCGCCTACCATAGTGCCGAAGCGCGGGGGTGTCAAACCTGGGTTTTCTCGGTGAACCGTCTTTGTCCTTTCCCCTCCGCCCTCTTGCATCCGCCCAGTGTTCCCCTGACAATACCTGCCTGAGTGCGGAGAATCTCATGCTTAAGGGGACAGAATTGCGACCGCTGTCCAGGATCGCCGAAGTTCTCGCCGCTGTGATTTTGCTATGTTTGTTGGCTCGCCCCGCGCTAGCCGACTCCCTCGACCCTTCTGCTCTCACACCTGGTGATTACGACTTCAGTCTCACGCACGGCGGCCGCGTTCGCACCTATCTTCTCCACATACCGCCGCAGGCTGCTGACAAGAAGCCTCTGGCGGTGGTCCTGAACTTCCACGGTGGCGGAGGCGCCGCGAAAGGGCAGAAAGAGTGGTCCGGCCTCGACGCCGTCGCGAACCGCGAAGGGTTTCTCGCCGTCTACCCGGATGGGACGGGGCGCTTCGGCCGCAGGTTGCTGACCTGGAACGCCGGCACGTGCTGCGGCTATGCACGTACCAACGCCGTTGACGACGTCGGCTTCGTGAGCGCGCTGCTGGTCGATCTCGCCGCTCGGACTCCGGTGGATCGCACCCGCGTGTATGCCACCGGGATGTCGAACGGCGCCATGATGAGCTATCGCCTGGCGGTGGAGGCGTCTGAGCGGATTGCCGCCATTGCGCCCGTTGCCGGGGGGATGGTCGTCGAGTCATTTACCCCGCACCTGCCGATGCCGGTGATGCACTTTCACAGCGTCGATGATCCCCGTGCCCTTTACCAAGGAGGACTGGGTCCGCGCTGGCCATTCTTGACCCAGGTTCTCCACCCGCCGGTCGATGAGACGATCGGCCGCTGGGTGCAGTATGATGCGTGCCCTCCTCAGCCGGAGATCGAGCCGACGCGACATGGCACTGCCGGAAGAGAGGATGCGCGACCCACACCGCCGACAAAATCGTCTATGGCCCGTGCTGCCAAGGAACTGAAGTGGTGTTGTGGAAGCTCACCGGCGCCGGGCATGTGTGGCCGGGACCGGGGCCCAAATATCCCGAGTGGCTGCTCGGGGCACCGACGAGCGTCATTAATGCTTCAGAGGAGATGTGGCAGTTTTTCCGACGATTCTCGCGTCCCGACGCTCCGCTGTTAACGAAGGGAAAGCTATCTTAGCTTGAGCGGTTCGCCTTTTTTCACTTGGACAGGAAGCCCCTCGATAGACGTGGGAACGTTGACAGATGGCTTTTCTTCGAAAGCGGGAATCTAGAGAAAGAGGGGGTGGAGGATTACCTCACTCTCGCAAGCCCATATACGCAAAGGAAAACTGCTATGGAGGTATGATGAACGGAACCAACACTGCCACCCCTGCTGAGGTTTGCATGGGAGAACATGCTTTGAGCATCACTAAAGGACGTATAGTCCCTTCCAGGCTTCGGACCAGCCTGCGTAGGGGCGTATTGCAATCCACTCCTAGCGATTCCAGGCCCCCTCACTCTGTCCCCTTCGACTTCGCTCAGGACAGGCCTCTCCCGCGAGAGGAGAGAGAACCCATAGGCAAAAGGCAGGCTACCTGTCTCCAATTAGGTCTGCTTGTCTGTTTCCTGCTCTCGTTCCTGGCTGCAGTTAGCTTCGCCGCGGAGCCTGCGGACCCCCACGTTGCGCTGTTCTCGCCCCAGGGCACGGTCAAGGGGGTACGGCAGGTGAGCGCCCGGGCATCACGGGGAAGCTGCAAGACCTGCTGGAGCAAGTGCAAGGAAAAATCTGGCGCATCCCTCCGCAGCATCCTGAAGAGATTTTGCCGTGGCTCCATCGCGTGGCCGTGGCCGACCGGGAAACTTCTATTTTTGCTCCGCAGGCAACGGACCGTCCTGCCAAAGGATTTACGCTCCCCAAGCCCAACGGCGCTCAGGCTTTCGAGGTAGTCGGCATTCCGCTGGAAGCGCCAGGACTGTACATCGTCGAGCTGGAAAGCGCCCGCCTGGGAGCAGCACTGCTCGGCAAGCCACAACCGATGTACGTGCCGACCGCGGCCTTGGTGACGAACCTCTCGGTCCATCTGAAGTGGGGGCGCGAAACTGCACTGGCGTGGGTGACGACGCTCGACAACGCTCAGCCCGTCGCGGACGCACGAGTTGTGGTGCAAGACTGCAACGGCAAGATCCTCTGGCAAGGAGACACTGATCGGCAGGGAATCGCTCGTATTGGTACACTGCCGACACGTGAGGACCTACCTTCCTGCGGCAACGGCGAGTGGATTCCTCCGTACGATTATTCCCAGACGCGAGCCCTCGCCGGTATGTCTGGTGGGCTGTTGGTCACAGCGCAGACGGCGGACGATCTGAGCTTTGTCCATTCAAGTTGGGACGATGGCATCGAACCCTGGCGATTCGAACTCCCCGACGAGGATGAGAACGGGCGCGAGTCCATTGTCGCTCACACCATTCTGGACCGTACGCTCTTCCGAGCCGGCGAAACCGTGCACCTGAAGCATATCCTGCGGGCGCAGATTCCGCAGGGGTTTTCCCTCCTGTCCACGCCAGATCGGCCTACACAAATATCGCTTAGGCACACCGGCAGTGACGAAAAATATGAAGTCCCGCTTCGCTGGGATGGCGCGGGGATAGCGGAGAGTACGTGGACAATTCCCCAAGAGGCTAAACTTGGCCGCTATGAAATAGTACTGCGGCGGCCGGCGGTCGAAACCGAACTAGTGGGCCCCGTCCAACCGGGAGCGCCGGCGCGCACGTTGCTATCGCTTCCGGAACAAGAATGGACCTCCGGCGAGTTCCAGGTCGAGGAGTTCCGTGTGCCGCTGATGAAAGGAACCGTGCAACTGCCGGCTAATCCACAGATCGCGGTGACAGAGATGCCGGTGGACCTTGCCGTGCAATATCTGGCAGGCGGAGGAGCGGGAAAACTACCAGTGACGCTTCGCTCGCAGATCCGACCTCGGGCGCTTCCCGTCTTCGAGCCGTTCGAGGATTTTACGTTCGCCAACGGCGCGGTCAAAGAAGGGATCGTCCAGCGCAATCCCTACGAAGAGGAGGGAGAAGAAGAGGGCTCAGCGGAAGGAACGGCGAGCGGCAAGGCGGCCGTCCATCAGCGGACGAACCTGGAACTCGATGCTGCCGGGACAACGAGAACAGCCATTACCAACTTGCCCCGGGCGAGCATACTGCAAGAAGTCCTGGCCGAGTTGGAGTTCCGTGATCCCAACGGCGAAGTCCAGACCGTCGCAACCACGACTCCCCTGTGGCCGGCTACATGGGTGGTGGGGATCAAACCCGACGCGTGGGCGGCGTCCAAAGAGAGCGTGCAGGCCCAGGTGGCGGTCGTGGACGTGGCGGGGAAACCCGTGGCTGACGCGCCGGTACAGGTCATTATCCTGGAACGGAAGTACTACTCCCACCGCAAGCGTCTGGTCGGTGGGTTCTATGCCTACGAACATGTGGAGGAGACCAAGCGAATTGGCGAGTTCTGTCAAGGAAAAACTGATACGAAGGGACTCTTGCGTTGCGAAGGGAAGCCGCCTGCAGAAGGTAACCTGATCCTCCAGGCTTCCGTGACGGACGTTGCCGGTAACACTACCGCGGCGCATCGTGAGGTCTGGGTGGCAGGCTCGCGCGAATGGTGGTTCAAGGCGCGCGACAGTGACCGTATCGATCTACTGCCGGAGAAGCGGCGCTATGAGCCGGGCGAAACAGCGCGCTTGCAGGTGCGCATGCCTTTCCGCGCGGCTACCGCCCTGGTGACGATCGAGCGCGATGGCGGCATTCTGGAAGCTTCCGTTGTTTCTCTTTCCGGTAAAGAGCCGGTCATTGAGGTGCCGGCCAAAGACTCCTACGCCCCTAACATCTTCGTTTCCGCGCTGGTCGTGCGCGGGCGCGTGGGCGACATCCAGCCGACGGCACTGATCGACCTCGGCAAACCGGCCTTTAAGCTCGGCATCGCCGAGATCCGCGTCGGCTGGCGGGCGCACGAACTTAAAGTGACGGTGGCTGCTGACCGTGCGACCTATCGGGTGCGCGAGAAAGCGCTGGTGAAAATCGCGGCGCGGACGGCGGATGGCAAACCTGTCCCAGCCGGCAGCGAAGTGGCCGTGGCCGCCGTGGACGAAGGGTTGTTGGAATTGTTGCCCAATCGCAGTTGGAACCTGCTGGAAGCGATGATGGGACGGCGCGGCTACGGCGTCTGGACCGCCAGCGCACAGATGCAGGTGGTCGGCAAGCGCCACTATGGCCTCAAAGCCTTGCCGCAAGGCGGTGGTGGCGGACATCAGACCACGCGTGAACTCTTCGATACGCTACTCTTCTGGCAGGGACGCGTGCCGCTCGATGAGCACGGCGAAGCTTCGGTCGAGGTGCCACTCAACGGTGCGCTCACCAGTTTCCGTATCGTGGCTGTCGCCACCGGCGGAGTCGCTCTGTTCGGCACCGGCGCGACGACGATCCGTTCGACGCAAGATTTGATGGTCTTGCCGGGGATCGCACCTCTGGTGCGCGAAGGCGACCAATTTCCGGCTGAGTTTACTGTCCGCAATACGTCGGATCGCGCCATGGACGTGGCTGTGACAGCTCAGGCGGAAGGGCTCGCCACGCCGCTGACGCCGCAAATGCTAACCCTCTCTGCCGGTGAGGCTAGAGTGGTTGCCTGGGACATCATCGCTGCAACTGGCGTACAGACCGTGCAATACTCCGTGGAAGCCAGCGAGCCTGGCGGAGGACGGGATCGGGTGCAGGTCAAACAGCAGGTCCACCCCGCCGTTCCGGTCCGCCCGTTTCAGGCTACGTTGCTACGCTGGGAAGGACAGATACGCCAGCCGGTCGAGCGTCCCGCTGATGCTCTGCCCGACCGGGGAGGTGTGCAGGTAACGTTGAGCCCTACACTCACAAGCGGTCTCGACGGCGTGCGTGAATGGATGAGGAACTACCCCTACTCCTGTCTGGAGCAGAAGGTCTCGCGCGCGGTGGCGCTGCGCGACGAACACCTGTGGCAGGAGGTGACAGCGGCTATGCCGTCCTATCTGGATGGTGATGGTCTACTCAAATATTTCCCGACAATGGAGTGGGGGAGTGACGTTTTAACTGCGTACGTGCTGGCGATCAGCCATGCAGCAGGCTGGGCGCTTCCGCCCGCAGTGCAGAGCAAGGCCGAAGAAGGACTGGAGAAGTTCGTTGCCGGCGCCATCCAGCGCTATTCCGCCTTCCGCGCCACCGATCTCTCGCTGCGCAAACTTACCGCTCTCGAAGCCCTCGCTCGTTATGGCAAGTTTGACCGCAAGCTTCTCGGCAGCCTCACGATCGAGCCGAATCTGTGGCCGACCTCCACTGTCCTTGATTGGTGGAGCCTGCTGCAGCGCGTGCCGAGCCTTGCCGACCGCGACACACGCCTGAGTGAAGCGGAACAGATTGTGCGGTCTCGACTCAACTTGCAAGGCACAACGCTGGGCTTCTCCAGCGAACGTGCCGACACCCTTTGGTGGCTGATGGCCGGCCCGTCCACGAATGCCGTCCGTTTGCTCCTGCATCTAGTGCAGACAGGACAATGGCGCGAAGACGTACCCCGCCTCATGCGCGGCGCCTTGGCGCGGCAGCGGCGCGGCGCCTGGGACTGTACCGTCACCAATGCCTGGGGCGTATTGGCGGTAGAGAAATTTTCTCAGGCCTTCGAGATGACTCCCGTTGCCGGCACGACCACCGCGGCGTTGGCTGACACGGCGCAGCAGGTCGAGTGGGCACAAGCGCCTAAAGGGGAGACTCTGGATTTCTCCTGGCCGGCGCGGCAAATGGATTTGACGGTAGACCATCAGGGGAGCGGGAACCCGTGGGTTACCATACAGGCGCGGGCAGCCGTTCCACTGAAGACGCCGTTCTCGAGTGGCTATCGTATTATCAGGACACTGACGCCAGTCGAGGTGCGCGAGGCCGGTCACTGGAGCCGCGGCGATATCATACGCGTGCAGCTGGAGATCGAGGCCCAGGCCGATATGACCTGGGTCGTGGTCAGTGATCCTATTCCCACCGGAGCTTCACACTTAGGCGGCAGCTTGCGTACCTCACAGATTGCCACGCAAGGCGAAACGCAGCAGGAACAAGTGTGGCCCGCGTTTGCAGAGCAGGCCTTCGAGGCGTTCCGCGCCTATTACGAGTTCGCGCCCAAAGGGCACTTCACGGTCGAGTACACTATTCGTCTGAACCAGAGCGGCCGCTTCCAACTACCGACGACGCGCGTTGAAGCTTTGTATGCACCGGAGATGTTCGGCGAGCTTCCCAACGAGCCCGTTGAGGTGCGGCCGTGAAACAGTTCCAGGTTCCAGGTTCCAGGTTCCAAGTCCAGATTTTAGGGCCTCGAGTCCAGCGAAGTGCTGCTCTCTTTGCTTTCTTTTCCCTGCTCGCGTTTTTCTTGCTGGTATACGAAACACCTGAGCTACAGGTTCCTTCGTTTCAAGCCGTGCAAGCAGCTTACCGGCCTTCGGATGTCCCGCTTTTGGATCGCTTCGACGAGGTTATCTACGAGTTGCGGGTCGATGAAAGAGGACGGCGGTTATCGTGGACTTCACTAGTGGAGATATCGCCCGCGTTGCAGGCCGCGGTGATCGCTTCCGAAGATCGGCGTTTCTACCGACATGGTGGAGTGGACGGCTTGGCGCTGACCGCAGCCGCATTCAGGTGGGTGATGAGAGAGCCGCT
>JBGPOI010000066.1:0-15284 GCA_041487975.1 Binatia bacterium
CCAGGCGCCACACGAGACACTGAGGATAACTAAAGCCCCTTAGCCTCGGCGCACCGCCGCAGAGATTCTTTTGGCTTTGGGATATGCGGAGGACGAAACATTGCGCCTCGCACGACAGTGTGGCATACTTCCGGAGGCTGGTCAGGAAGACGACGCATTTTCTTGGAAAGGGGGAAGATTATGGCTGACGTAACAATTCGTGCGCTGAAGAACGGTCCCTATGAAGTCACAGGAGGGGCCAAGGTCACCGATCAGAAGCGGGCCGAGCACAAGGCGCAGGGAGATCCGATCTACCTCTGCCGCTGCGGCCAGTCCGCCAATAAGCCGTTTTGTGATGGCACTCACCAGAAGGTAGGATTCAAAGCCGAAGAGACCGCGGGATAGCGGTACACCTCCAGTTCCGCTCGAAGCCCTAGAGTCTTCATTGCTCCAGGGCTTTTTTTTGCTCGCTGTCCGCCTGCTGGCTGCTGAGAATTTGCACGGCGCGCACACCCGCACCGTAGCGGTAAACCATCTCGCCGCCAAAATATCCCTGTACGACTAATCCTACTAGTCCAAGTAGGGAGAGAAGCACAAATACGGCTGGCAAGCGAGCGGAAATTCGGAACCGAGCGATCGCAAGAACGAGAAAGAGACCAAGAAGCCCGTACCCCAAGTATTCGTGGTAGAAAAGAATGTCTTGAATTTGGCTATCGAACGCGCTCGCCGGCCGGGGCAGTTCCTGCTCGATCCAGCCGCTCAACACTGCCAACCCAATAGCCACGACTCCGGCAAAGAAACCCAGCCGCCCGGCGTGTTGCCACCGCGCTTGCCGACGCCAACTGCCGACGCAATCAAGTAGGAGGCCGAAGACCGTTAGCGCGGTAGCGAAGTGGACGCAGATTGGATGGAAGATCAGGAGTGCGCCGGCTTCGAGCAGCGGCACCGGCACGTCGTCCTGCGCATATGTCACAGTAACATGGCCGAGGAACAGTACAGTAAGCAAGAGGGCCAAGGTCCAAAGTCGGCCCCCTTCATTCTGACTGCTGACTGCTGACCGCTGACCGCTGACCGCTAGCGTCGCCATTCCGTTCTTATTCTATCCTGATATTTGTGCTACAAAAACCTGACCCTAGACAGAGGCGGGAGGAATCTGTGCTCCAAGACGAACAAGTCGTAGTGGCGCGTGTCGGCGAGATCGAGCCCGGCGGGACGAAAAAATTCATCCTGCAAGTCGATGGGAGAGAAGTTGAGTGTTTTGTGGTGAATTATGACGGCCGGTTATTCGCCTATGTCAACCGTTGCCGCCACGTGCCCATGTCCATGGACTGGGTCGAGAATCAGTTTCTGACGGAGGACGGGCGCTACATTTTGTGTGCCACTCATGGTGCCGCGTACGAACCGGAGACCGGAGAGTGTATCTTCGGCCCCCCCTGTGGCAAGATATTGGACCGTGTACCGCTGACGATCGAAGGAACCCGAGTCCTCGCCCACCGACCCATCGAGGACGAGGCGTAGCCCACACGAGGGGTGAGACCGCAGACGGCGGTTATTCCCACTCATCGCCGAAGTGGACACGGATCAGGCGCTGTTTGAGATAATCAAGGGTGCCGAGGTCTTCGATAATGTCACCGCCGGTGTCATAGAAGAAAATCTCGCCTTTTTTGTTGCGTCCGATGGCCACGAGCCACTCGAGTTCGTTCCGATCTTCAAGCAGGTAGTTGAGGGTCTGTGACACCCCTTTGGCCGGTATCAGCGTGACTTTTGGCCGTTTGGGCTTCTCTTGCGTTGTCATAGACATGCTTGATCTCCAGCAGTGCGCTGCCTTCTTCTCGCCGTCGTAAGGATGTAGCAGGCAGCATAGGAGGTAGACGTTAGCAAGTCAATACGGAAACGGCGATCGTTTCTACATGATAGGAGTGGGGAAACAAATCGAGCGGCTGAAGCGCCTGTGTACGATAACCATGCATTTGCAACCGGCGCAGGTCACGCGCCAGAGTTGCCAGGTCACACGACACGTACACTACCTTCTGGACACCCAGACGCGGCACTTCGTCGATCACGTCTGCGGCGCCCGTGCGGGGTGGGTCAAGGACTACGACGTCGCCACGCGTGCGGGCACGCAGCAAGCGGCGGACACCCGTGCGAGCCGGCGCGCAGATGAAGTGGACGTTGGTGAGGCCGGCTCGTGTCGCGTTCGCTTGCGCGTCAGCAACCGCGGTGTGATTCTGTTCAATGCCGATGAGGTCTCGCGCCTGGCGCGCGAGTGGGAGACTCAGGTTTCCCGCGCCACAATATAGTTCGATCACTCGCTGTTCTTTCTGTATGTTGCTTAGCCGGAGCAAGGCAGCGATGAGCGCCCGGTTGCCCGCTAGGTTCACCTGGGTAAATACCCCCTGGCTCACTGTCAGTGTCAAGCCGTCTACCCCGAGAGCGAATGAGATCGTGGTGTCGCCCCACGCCTTGCGCCAGCCCCGGCCACAGAGCGCGAGCCCGGCGACGCCCGGGTGAGCCTTAAGGAAATGAGGGCAGAGTGTGGCATCCTCTGCCTGAAACCCCTCGTCCGTGTTGCCAACCAGAACCAGCCCGCGGGCTGGTTCGCCGGTGAGTAGTTCCACTTGGCGCACCGGGGTGTGTAGGGAGACGAGCCATGCCCGCGCTATGCGCAGGTCGTCGGCGCTGCTTTCAGCAGCGATCGGGCAGGAGGCGATTTCTACTACTTTATGCGAGCGAGTCTGAGAGAAGCCGAGTTGCGCGTTGTCTTCAGCGTGCAGGCGAATGCGGTGGCGATAGTGCCATTCCTGCGGAGAGGGAATGATCGGCAAGACCGGTGGGTCGGGAATACCACCGATCCGTCGCATGTGCTCACGCACCAGAGCTTCCTTGGCGCGCAGTTGCTCCGCATATGCCACCTGTTGCCAGGGGCATCCTCCACAACGCCCAACATAGGAGCAGGGGGGCTGCCGGCGCTGGGTAGAAGGACGCCGCAGCGCCACCAAGTGGCCGATCGCGTAGGTTTTTTTCTCCTCGTCGAGTACGATGTCCGCTACATCGCCCGGCACTGTGCCGGGAACGAAGACGACTTTCCCATCAACCCGTCCCACGCCAGCCGGTCCATAGGAGAGGCGATCGATTGTCAGATTAATAGTAGGTTCAAGCATGGGAGAAAAAGAGAATGCCGGAGCAGGATGAAATCAGACTTTCTCACCTGAAACTTTGGACTTTAGACTCCAGACTCTAGACTCTTGGTCGACTATCGGCAACGGGTTTTCGTAAGAGGAAGGTTTATGGTAGACATGCCGGGCATGCACGAGGGCACGAGCAAAATCCGCCGCGGCAAACGGACCGACTTCCCTCATTGGCGCCGACCGGCCAGTGACCCGAGTCTTGACTTTTACATAGCGGAACGAGAGGGAACGATTCGGAGAATGGTACTGGTCTGTTATATTCGTGAGCTTAGCCGCCCTGATTGGCGGGCAATTCTCGATATCATGGCCCCTGTGTCGGTGCAGCGTGGCATTAGCCGGGTGCTGCTTGATTTCGCCAAAGAACGTGCTCGCAAACGTGGAGGCCGGGAGCTTTTAATGAGGTGCGCACGTGAGCACGACGAAGAGAGAGGGGGTTTTCCTCTCGTTCCGCCCGGGTTCCACCCTGTGAGTGAGGTACTGTCCTCAGAAAGGTAGGAGGGAAAACATGACCCCTTCTCCGACACTCCGCATTAGGCAAGTGCCGGAACTTATCCCAGGCGTGATATTGGATGGGTTTTACACGCCGCTGGATGAGGCCACCACAGAACTACGGCGGCGCCGGTCAAACAAAGCTCTCTGTCGTGCCGTGGCTGAATTCCACCGCGCGCACCCGCCGAGGTTTCTCAGTGGAGAACCGAGCGTCATCTTCGTGCGATCAGTGTTCTCTCCCGATTTTGAGTTTGGGAAATTCGCCGCTTTGAGCGAGGCTGCTGGATATACGCCGCTCTGTTTGGAAATCACCAACGATCGCTTTGTCTCCTTCAATTGGGACAAGTACTGTCGCGGCAAAATGACGTTCCGTTGGGGCACCCACACTCGCGCTCTGCGCGTCATGGACTTTGGCAAGTATGACGGAAAACGCTTCCCGGAAATTCCGTCGCTTTCCGGCCTCCCACTCGTCGAATTCCACCACGGCTTGCTGGCTCGCGCGTATCCGCAATTCGTGAGTTGCGTCCGCGATTTCTCAGACAAGTTGCTGATCGCGTCCTCATCGTGGGAGACCGCCTCCCGGCATACCTCCCCGGCTTGCAACGCGGCGGATTGGGGGAAGAGCGAATCATGCACGCCCAGGGTGTCCATGAAGCCATTGCGATTTTGCGCAGCCAACTTGTGCCCGGCGATGTTGCTTTGATCAAAGGATATGAAGATCAGGGGCTGAGCCGCATCATCCTCGCTCTTCAAGGATACCCCGTCAGTTGCTCGGTGACCTGGTGTACTACGCTTCACGAGCAATTCTGCGACGACTGCCCGTTCCTTTATCAGGGCAACCGGGGCAAGGGCCGCACTTGCGCCAGTCCTGCGACGAGGTAACCCGTGAGAGCGATAAGAGTGCAGAAAAGCCGTACTTCCGCCGTTTTGTTGGATGCCTCCGCGGGCTTGGGAGTGCAGGCCGTGCATACTCTGGAACGGACTGGGTGTTACCGTGGAACCGCGCTGAGCTGCTCGCCCACGACTGCGCTCCGCTCCTCCCGCCTGCGTCGCTATATCTATACTAGCGATTGGCAGCGCAGAGGCTGCCCGATGCACGGTTAAGAATTAGATTGTTTCCGGGAGTTCACGATGGTACGAAAGCGATTTTATTTTGCAGGAAATCTGTGCTTGCGGTACTGAAGCCAATCTCCTTCCGCCGCCGGGTATCCACGGCCAGTGTCGTAAAGTCTTCCCGACATCCAACATGCGGCCGCCAGCAGCCGAGCGCCTTTCAAATAGCTATGGTTGGGTTCCCCCTGCCGAAGCGTGCCGTAGACGAACAGCCTGACGGCGGTCGCTCTTGTCCTTTGCTGAGTCACGACAAGCGATTTCGATAATCTTCGTAACCGAACTCGCGAACCACCTGGAGCTGTTTCGTTTCGGAGTTGTAAACCGCAATAGAAGGCAGGCGGATTCCGTTGAACGTGGTGTTTTTCACCATGGTATAGTGCGCCATGTCCAAACAGTTCCGCGCCACCAATTTAGTACGTCTGCTTGAAGGAGGCGACTGCAAACAGCAACGGGTTTCCGTAAGAAGAAGGTTTATGGTAGACATGCCGGGCATGCAGGAAGGCACGATCAAAATCCGCCGCGGCAAACGGACTGACTTCCCTGCGCTCATAGCGCTGGTGCATTCCCAGTCGCCGTGTGAAGCAAATAAGGGACAGGTCCGTCATTGGCGCCGCCTGGCCGGCGATCCCAGCCTCGACTTTTATATAGCGGAACAAGAGGGAACGATTCGGGGAATGGTACTGGTCTGTTATATCCGTGAGCTTAGCCGCCCTGGTTGGCAAGCGATTCTCGATATCGTGGTCCATGTGTCGGCGGAGTGTGGCATTGGACGGGTGCTGCTTGATTTCGTCAAGGGGCGTGCACGCAAACGCGGCTGCCAGCGTCTCTTGGTGTATAAGATTGCTCACGAGGGAGACGAGTGGTGCGCCTCCTTGACTCAAGCTGGATTCCACCGCGTTGGCGACGTACTGTACTGCGGATTATCCTGAAACGATAAGAGAGGTGCGTGTGCTGAGATTTCTCTTTGGGCTTTTGTTAGGGGTGATCGTGGGAGCAGTGGGCACTGCGTATTTTTTCTCCACCGGTGGAGGCGATCATTTGGTGGCCGCGAGCCCGCGGGTGCTGCGTCTCGAAGAAGACCTCCGCCGCGTCACGCAGGAGCGAGAGCAGATCGCCAAAAGGCTAGAAGACACCGCCGTGCTCATGGAAAAAATGACCGCGCGGTTTACGGACTTAGAGCGCCGCTTTCAATCACTGGAAAGTACAACTCGCAAGTCTGCGACAGAAGGAACACACGAGGAACGGCAAGGAGAGGCCCCGGGACCGTCGTCATAACCAGGTGCGGAAAAATCCTCTAGACAATTTGCGGGTGACTGGTGCAATGTCCGGTTCGCGCTGAGATCCTTCGGCTGCGCTCAGAACGGGCTTGTCTCAACACAAAGGGGCTTGACCCTTTCGCCCTCCAGGCGCTATTAGAACAGGCAACCTTGATCAGCACGTTGCCTTATCCTCTGTGTCGGGGTGTGGCTCAGCCTGGTAGAGCACACGGTTCGGGACCGTGGGGTCGCTGGTTCGAATCCAGTCACCCCGACCACTTCCTTTCTCCTCACCGGCTTGTTTTCTGCTCTCTTTAGAGAATGCCAGAGGCGCATCTATTCTCTCTCTTCCTTGCCGTCGTCTCGGCATATCTGTGTGGATCAATTCCCACCGGCGTGCTCATTGCTCGACGACTGGGCGTGGAAGTCCGCCAAGTCGGTAGTGGTAACATTGGCGCGACCAATGTCGCGCGTAGTGCCGGGAAGAAGGCCGGTTTATTCACCCTTCTGGGTGACGCCGCCAAGGGTCTCCTCCCAGTCTTGATTGTTCGCTTCCTCGACCTCGGAGAAACCACTCTGGCTTGCACTGCGGTCGCGGCGTTGCTCGGTCATCTCTTTCCGATTTTTCTCGGTTTTTCTGGCGGCAAAGGTGTGGCTACCGGTCTCGGCGTGTTTCTCGCTTTAGCCCCCTACGCCATTTTGTTTGCTCTTCTTCTGTTCCTTGTCACTTTCGTCTTTTTCCGTATCGTCTCTCTGGCTTCACTGGTGGCTGCTGCGGCAACCCCGCTTCTCCTCCTCTTGTTGGCTTACCCGAGTGCGTATGTGGTTGCCGGTCTGGCGATCGCGTTACTCATCATCGTGCGCCACCATAAGAATATCGCTCGTCTGTGGAAAGGACAGGAGCCCAAATTCAACTTCGAGAAATCCTCTTCTTCTGCTGCCTAAAAAACCGGCGCTGCCTGAGAACTAAGCAGAAAGTTCCTTTGCAATACTCGCATTGAGAGAAAAGTGCTGTTGATTCGCAATCGTGATCTTGGCATCGGTTTTGCAAGTTTTCAAACAAAGACCATAAGTTATGAGGGTAAAAGCACTGCTACCCTTTGGGAGTCAGGCAACCACGCGGCGGCAGACAGTGCCGGGGAGAGAAAACCGCTTTACAACCCCGGGGTTTTGCTTTACAGAGGGCTTGGGAGGTAAGTCTGTATGAAAGGCGTCATGAAAAAAGTCGAGGCCATTATTAAGCCCTTCAAGCTCGATGAAGTGAAGGAAAGCCTCAACGCTATCGGCGTTCGCGGCCTGACCGTGAGCGAGGTCAAAGGCTTCGGCCGGCAAAAGGGTCACACTGAGTTATACCGTGGGGCTGAGTACGTGGTCGATTTCCTCCCGAAAGTCAAGCTTGAAATTATTGTCGGTGAAGACATGGTGCCGAATGTGGTCGAGACCATCGAAAAGGCCGCTCGGACCGGTCGTATCGGTGATGGGAAGATTTTCGTCACTTCGGTGGATGAAGTGGTCCGCATTCGCACGGGCGAGCGCGGCGAAGATGCAGTGTAAGAGTCGTATTCTAGCGAAGGAGGATAGTAGGTTATGGGACCCAAAGACGCCATTAAAATGGCGCGCGATCAAAATATTGAGGTTGTAGATCTCAAGTTCATGGATCTGATCGGGACCTGGCAGCATTTTACCGTCCCGCTCAGTGAGTATGAAGAGGACATCTTCGAGGACGGGCTGGGCTTTGATGGCTCGTCGATCCGTGGCTGGCAGCCGATCAATGCCTCGGACATGCTGGTGATCCCCGATCCGGCCACCGCCGTGATAGACCCGTTCTGCGCGGTCCCGACGTTGAGCCTGCTGTGCAATATCGTTGACCCCATCACCAAAGAGCCCTACTCGCGTGACCCGAGGAACATCGCCCGTAAAGCTGAAGAGTATCTCAAATCCACCGGTATAGGCGACGTGGCCTATTTCGGGCCGGAGCCCGAGTTTTTTATCTTTGACGATATCCGCTTCGACCAGAACCAACACGAAGCCTACTATCACGTCAATTCAGTTGAAGGGGTGTGGAACTCCGGCCGCGACGAAGGTCCCAACCTTGGCTACAAGCCGCGCTATAAAGAAGGCTACTTCCCGGTGCCGCCGATTGATTCACAGCAGGACATCCGCACCGAGATGATCCAGTTGATGGAGAAGGTGGGCATCCGCATAGAGAAACATCACCACGAGGTGGCCACCGCCGGCCAGGCTGAGATCGATATGCGCTTTCTGCCTTTAGTGAAAATGGCCGATGCCCTCCAGTGGTACAAATATATCGTGAAGAACGTGGCCAAACGACATGGCAAAACCGCGACCTTCATGCCCAAGCCGATTTTCGGCGACAACGGCTCTGGCATGCACACCCATCAGTCGGTGTGGAAAGGCGAGAAGCCCCTGTTTGCCGGCGATGGCTATGGCGGCATGAGCGAACTCGCCATGCATTATATCGCTGGGATTATTGCCCACGCGCCGGCGCTATGCGCCATCGTTGCGCCGACGGCAAACTCGTACCGCCGTCTGGTGCCGGGCTTTGAGGCGCCGGTGAACCTGGCCTATTCGTCACGGAACCGTTCAGCCGCCGTGCGTATCCCTATGTATTCACCGAGCCCCAAGGCGAAACGCATTGAAGTGCGCTTCCCTGACCCGACTTGCAATGGTTATCTGGCTTTTTCTGCCATGCTGCTGGCCGGTCTTGACGGTGTCGAACGCAAGCTGAATCCCGGCGACCCGTTGGACAAGGACATCTACGCCCTAACGCCTGAAGAGTTAACCCATGTCCCCTCAGTCCCGGGTTCGCTTGAAGGGGCGCTGGCGGCGTTGGAAAAAGATCATGCGTTCCTGCTCAAGGGTGATGTGTTCACCGCGGATGTGATCGAGACCTGGATCGAGTACAAACGCTCGAAAGAGCTTGATCCGCTGCGTCTGCGCCCGCATCCCTACGAGTTCGCGCTGTACTACGACGCCTAAAGTTACCGGCCTGCGGCGGCGGCTTTGCTGAGGGGGGAAGGGCGATCCTTCCCCCCTTTTCTTTTGTGCGGACGGGGGGTATACCTCCACTGTTTCTCGTTGACGGAAAAAAGTTTCTCAAGCACTGAAGAGGGCGCATGATCGCCCATCCGCCTCACGCAGCAAGGAGAGCACGCGATGTTACTCGAAGGCAAAGTTGCAGTCGTCACCGGCGCTGGCCGCGGGATCGGCCGCGAGGAAGCGCTGTTATTGGCGAAACACGGCGCTAAAGTTGTAGTCAACGACCTCGGCGGGCATTTTGACGGCACCGGCGCGGATACCCGCCCGGCCCAACAGGTCGTAGATGAAATCAAAGCCGCTGGCGGTGAAGCCGTGGCGAACTATGAGAGCGTCGCCGATTTTAAGGCGGCCAAGCGCATCATCCAGTGTGCGCTCGACACCTTCGGTAAACTCAATATTGTGGTGAACAATGCCGGTATTCTGCGTGACCGCATGATTTTCAACATGAGCGAAGACGAGTGGGATGCAGTGATCAACGTCCACATGAAAGGGACGTTTAACTGCTCCCGTCATGCCTGTGAGTATTGGCGTGAACAGCACAAACTGGGCAACATCCTCAATGGTCGTGTGATTAATACCTCGTCAGACTCCGGCCTGCTGGGGAATGCTGGACAGCCGAACTACGGCCCAGCCAAGGCTGCCGTGGCAACACTGGCTATTGTGGTTGATGCGGAGATGCAGAAATATGGCGTGACCGCCAACGCCATCGCGCCGATGGCCCGCACGCGGCTCACGGTTGATGCTACCCCGCAGACGGCCGGCACGATGGAAGTCAAGGAAGGTGAGTTCGACTTTTTCAGTCCGCGTCATGTTGCCCCGCTGGTAGTGTGGCTGGCGAGCGACGATGCCGCCAATGTGCACGGTGAGGTCTTCCGTGTTGGCGGCGGCTGCGTCTGGCTCATGCAAGGTTGGCATTCGGTCGCCACCGTGCAAAAGAAAGGCGACTGGGACCCGGCTGAACTCGGTCCCAAGGTCAAGGCCGAACTTGCTAAAGGGCTCACGAAGAAAGAGAACATCGCTGAAGTCTTCCGTTCCCTCAAGAAATAACCCGATCCGCGGCAGGCATCGGCCCTGCCGCCTTATGGGTGGGGGGACGGTACAATGTGGGGCACATGACAGGGGAAGGGGAGGTTTATGACTTCTCCCCACCCGCCCATCTTGTTATCTTATCGAACCGACAACTCTTATGGATCAGAAAGCTACTTGCAGGGTCCTGATCGTTTGTCACGCCAACACCAGCCGCAGCGTCATGGCGCATGCGTTGCTGGATAAGATGTTGACCGAGCGTGGTATCGATCACATCGACATTCGCTCCGGTGGCATCGCCATCTACGCCCGCGACGGCATGATTCCTTCCCTCGACGCCCGCCTGGTGTTACGTGAAGTCGATATCTACCTGCAAGAGAGCGAGTTTTCCTCGACCGACCTCAAGCGCCATCGTCATCTGATTGAACAAGCAAACCTTATTCTGACCATGACGCAAGAGCAGAAACAAATGCTCGATGCGTATCCGGAGGCGATGGGCAAGCGTATCTTCACCATGAGAGAGTTTGCCGGAGAAGTGGGAGACATCGACGATCCGGCGATGCAAGGGGAAGACGCGTTTCGCGCGCGCATGGAAGAGATCAAACGCTGTCTGGAAAAATCCTTCGATGATTTACTGAGGCTATCGTATGAGCGCCTTTGAGAACCCGCCGGACACGACAATTCGTGAGATCCTGGCTACCCAGCGCACAGTTGCGGTGGTGGGCTGCTCGCCCGACCCGGACCGCGACAGCCATCGCATCGCCGCTTTGCTCAAGGCCAAAGGGCATCGGGTGATCCCGGTGAACCCAAGCTGCCAGGAGATCCTGGGCGAACGCTGCTTCGCCAGCGTGCGTGACATTCCGGAACCGGTTGAAATGGTCGATGTGTTCCGGCGGCCGGAGTTCGTCGATCAGATTGCCGACGAAGCGATTGCCGTGGGCGCCAAGATTCTCTGGCTGCAACTCGAGGTGATCAATGAGCCGGCGGCAGGCAAAGCCCAGGACGCCGGTTTGACGGTGGTGATGGACCGCTGCCCAGCGATTGAATACCGGCGATTATTTTAACACGATCCATGTTCGTGCTTCGACAGGCTCGGCACGAACGGTAGCCGCCTCTATAACCGTTCACCCTGAGCTTGTCGAAGGGTGGTCGACGCAGTGGCTCGCAGCAAAAACATCCAACCCTGGCAGCGTCTCGATTCGCAGACCGTTTACACTTGCCGCATTTTCTCCCTGCGTAAGGACCGGAATCGCTCCCCGCGCGATGGTCGGGAACACGACTTTTTCGTCCTGGACAGTGGTGACTGGGTCAATATCGTACCGGTCACGCCTGATGATGAGATCGTGCTGATTCACCAATACCGTCACGGCATCGACGACATCACGCTAGAGATTCCTGGCGGGATGGTGGATCCGCATGATCCTTCGCCGCTCCATGCCGCTCGGCGCGAGATGCAAGAAGAGACTGGTTACGATTCTGAGGACATTATCTCTTTAGGCTCGATTCACCCCAATCCAGCAATCCAAGGAAACCGCTGTCACACTTTTCTTGCCCGCAACGTCGAAAAACGCTTCGAGCCCCATTTTGATACCACCGAAGAGACCGAAGTAACACTGGTCCCGGTCGCGTCTCTTCCTGACCTTGTGCGTCAGGGAAGGATCACGCACGCACTGGTTGTGACGGCTTTCTATTGGTACGACCTGCTGCGGCGGGGGTAAAAGCAACCATTTGTCAGGGAGTGAAACAAAACGGTCGCTTGTGTTGAGTTTCCTTTCCTTCTGCAAAGTGCAGAATAATCATTGCCGCGGGCTTAGGGGCGTGGTAGGGTTTTACCCGTGCAGCAAGAAGATCTTGTCAAAAAAATTATTGCCCCCTTTGTCACCCACGGCATCTGTAAGGACGAAGCTGAAGCCTTACGGATGCTAGCCAGAGATTACGTTCAGAGACAGGTTAGGCGTTACGCCGAACGTGTTGAGCATTTCCGTTCCCTTTATCAAACCTCGGTGGAGCAGTTTGCCCAACAGGTGAAGGCTCTCTGCACAGGAGCTATGCAGATCCCTGCCCTAGATCATCTCGACAGACACGAACAGATTATGCAGGCCGAAGATGACTTAGAAGAATGGCAGGCTGCAGAACAGTTCCTAGTCCGCTGGCAAGCGGTGGAGGCGGACTTGCAGCATGCTGCCGCAACTTGAAGCGATTCTGCAGGCATCTCCTAAGGTCGTCTCTTTCCAGGTCATTGATAACGATCCTGTCGATGAAGGAAATTTCCTCTTCAAGATCCGCTGCGAGCTAGTCTCAGAGTGCATTTTACAAATTAGGATTCGAGCGGTGGCTGGTTATATCCGCTACTCGTACCAAGAATTTACCGACAAGCCTTTGCGGCGTTGGGACAATGCTCCCCATTTCGCTCATCTTCCGGCTTTCCCTCATCATTACCATGACTCGCAGGGAAACGTCACAGACTCTTCGCTGACTGGGAATCCGACTATGGATCTCTTGCACGTGCTGAGTGCTCTTTAGATCCAGTATAAGACACTTTTCCCTACGACAATTCATCGAGCAGTTTCCTGGTCTCTCGCAGATCCGCCGTATCAAACCCCTCCGTAAACCAGCCGTAGATCTCTGCCAGCATCTTGTGGGCCTTTTCTTTCTTGCCCTGCTGCTGCCACAGCTGGCTCAAACTCATCACCGCCCGCAGCTCCAGTGACTTCGCTTGCTGCTGACGGGCAATCTCAATAGCTCTTGAAAACACGCTTCGGCCTCTACTGGCGGATTGCGGAATGCGGATTGCGGATTCTCAACTTGAAACTTGGAACTTGAAGCTGGCTGGGCGGTGAGGCTGAGGGGGGCGATGAAGCGGTACCCCCGTCCGTGCACGGTCTCAATGAAGCGGGGGGCGCGGGAATCATCCCCTAACGCCTGGCGCAGCTCGCGAATGTAATCGCGCTGCCCTGCCTCACTCACCTGCGTGCCTGCCCAGACCGCATGCAGTAGTTCGTCTTTCGTCACCAACCCCCCCGCGTGTTCCACCAGATAGCGCAGCACCGCAAAGGTCTTGGGCCGCAGCGGGATCACCTGGGAATCCCGCCACGGCTGCTCGTTGGCGAGATCGAGATGAAACGGTGGAAAACTGAGCGTTTTCGTTTGCATTCTGGTTAGGCGAAGCACGGAACCGGTAGTGCAATTGGCTCTACACCGCCTCTTTGTAGTGCAGGACATCAACCACGAGACGTGCGACTGGCTTTGCTCGGGACGTCGCTAGCCGTTCCATTGCTTTGTAGACCGCGGCCTGAAAATATTTCTCTCCGCATTGCTGGCACACACCGGCTGGCACTTTCTCGATAACTTTTAGTTTTCGCCCCCAGCGAAAGTCTACGTTCACCTTCTGTTGCTCTACTTTCCCCTTGCAAAAATAGCACTCGGTTATCATCGCATCACCGTTTCTTGCGAGTGGCCCAGTCATCTTCCCACTCTGTTGGATCTGGCTCATAGGCTGTGATGATTAAAAGCTCTTCGGCCTCCAATCGACCGCAGACGACATGGAGGGGTCTTCTCCTAGCCATCCCAAGAATCAAGCAAGTTGGTCCTCTCCGATCCTCCGGATAGTCTTCTATGATCGTCCCTGCCTGTACCGTCAGTTCAATGTCTTCAGCCCTTATTCTCCTCTGACGCAGTTTCTCTGTGTGCGTAAAGGAGGTTACCACTCACAACCTGGGTCAGGTCACCGCTCAGGCCTTGGTCGAAGATGTCCCGGCTTCCTCTCCATCCGGCCTCTGCCCAGCGGGCACCGACGTGGAGCTCGCCCTGGGGACAGTCCGTGCGGTCCACCGCTTTGCGAACGGGGATCTGTTATTTCTCAAGCTGCTCGCTCGGACCGCCTGCATTGATTTCGATACGCTGACTGCCCTCGCCTTTGAAGCAGGGGAGTTTACGGGCGGCACGGGCCGGTTTGCCCAGGCGACAGGCACCTTCACAGCCACTTCCACAGCAGAGATTTTTGTCGCTGATCCAGCCGGCCGGGTATTCGGCCCCTTCAGCGGCAAGATCGATGGGAAGATTAGCCTCCCGGCTCCCATACCACATGGCGATGAATGATGACGAGGAAGAGGGCGCGCGGAGATTCACAGAGGGAAAATCCCCAGCCCAAGTGCCGTAGGCTGGGATGAGGCAACGCCGAATCCCAGCGGGGTCTCTGCACACGGTTGCGCTGCCTGCAGGCTATCCAGTCGGTTGCCAACTGACAGTGTGCTCTTCTTTCCGGTTCACCTGCCAATAGCTTACATTGCTGTGGTGGAGACGCACAACTTTGCCCCTGCGTTGGGAGCGAGTGCGGAAGGCGGCGTGCCGGAGGAAGCGGCGAATGTATTCGGCGGTTTCATCTTCCCAGACATCGAGGAAGACCAGACAGTACCCCTGATGACACAATGTGGGGTGATAAAAACCGTGATCCAGAGTGAAAAAGGTTGGGCCTTTCAACCGATGCAGTAGCGGAATAATCTCTTCGCGATCCTTCAGGCCTGAGCTGCCAATTTCGACGCCAATCTGGCGAAAGTGAATCTTGTGAGCGCGCAATCGCTCGCATTCTGGGGCGCTGATATCTTCATCCAAGATGTTCACGCCGCCCGCTGCCGGTTTCTCTGCTTCTCAAGCAAGGCTTCGCTCGCCAAGCTAACGGCTTCGGCAATCGCGTCACGACTGACTTTGCCAAGGTATGCCTGGGAGATCCAGTCCCAGTCTTTACCTTGAGCGACGTAGTAGAGCACGCTTTTGACCATGATGCGGGTACCCTTAAAGGTCAATTGGCCGTGGCAGATCTCCGGGTCGGCGACAACGTATTGTCCGAGTTCTTTGCGCTTGCGAGATCTCATGCCATGCTCCTGGAGTGTTTCCTGCCCCAAATCTGACACACAACTGTACCCCAAACAATGGCAGCTTAAAGCGCGGTAGCTATGCAGTGCCGTAAGCTGAAGTGAGCAGCGCGCATCCTACAGAGGTCTCTGTCACAACCTTTTGCTGGACGCTGCTACGCTTGTGTCTACCCTACTCTTTTGCTAATCCGCCGTGGCGTACTCGGCCACAGGTACTGCTCTCCGGCCGCTCAGCACGCGGAACCACTCCCGGGCAGACTCAGCGACAATAATTAGTACTAGCACCATAAAGAGCGCGGTGA
>JBGPOI010000067.1:0-15065 GCA_041487975.1 Binatia bacterium
GGCATCGACCACCTTGGTTGCGTCGCTGCTGTTGAGCCGACCGATTTTGGCGATCTTGCCGTTCTTGATGCCGATGTCGGCTTTGTAGCGGGGCACCCGCGTCCCATCGACGATCGTGCCGTCTTTGATAATCGTGTCAAATGTTGCCATACGGCCCTCCTTGTTGTTATGGGTGAGATAGTTGGGTGCTGAGTGAAATTCGTGAAACTCTGCCTCCCGTCCTCCACCTCAGAGGGGGAGGGCCTCTCTCGTTGTCCCGTTCTTTCTTCATGATCCATCTCCTGAAGGTGATATCCTCTGCCAAGAATGGGTGAGTATTAAACCCGTCGCCTTATTAAGTCAAACGTTTGTTCCAGAAAAAAGAAAAAATTTATGCTCCCTTGAGAAGCTGCAGGAAGGTGTCGCGAAAGTGGTTGCGCAATCTACCTCTGAGCACATCTCGTTCCAGCCCCACCGCACGTTCCACATGCGCCGGGCTGGCAAAATATCGCTCCAGCAGACTTTCCAACGCGAAGGGCAGCAGTTCGGGATCAGTTACTTTGACCAGTCCTTCCTCTGTCAGTCGTTGGTAGCAGCGAGCGACCGCATGGTAGAGGGGGTTTTCGATCTCCTTCTCGATCTGTACCGCCAAAGCACCATCTTCAAGGATGCGGTGGAGATTCAGCCTGGCAAGCTCTCGATTAGCGTCAAAGAATTCAAAGATGCGGTCGGTCACCGGTTCGATCACCTCTTCGAGTGCCTTATGGGACCGCAACCCGTCCTCCAGCAGGTCAACGACCTGCTGGGCTAGTTCTGCCAGCTCCTGGAAGAGCTGACGGTACACAGCAAGATAGAGGTTCTCCTTCGATTGCCAATGGAAGTAGAGGCTGGACAAGTTCGTGCCAGCCCGTCGTGTGATCTCGCGGGTCGAGGTGCCATGAAACCCCTTCCGCGCAAACAGTTCCTTGGCGACCTGGAGCAGCCGTTCCTTGGTGGAACTGCTCTCCGGTTCCACAACCGGCTCTGTCTTTGTGAGGGAAACTACCCTTGCCATAGCGCACCAGGTCTGATGACGGAAAACGGTGACCGCTGTAGTATGACTGCTGTCACTTCCTCTTGTCAAGTTCTGAGCGGCGGTGTCACTGTTAGATTCCCCCATTTTTCAGCCCCCTCTTACTCCCATAGCCGTTATTAAGAGCACTCTGTCCGCGGTGTAGAGTAGCCCTTCGATTCTGAGCCGCTTGCTCGCGACCTCAGGGTCCCACAACGGACGGAGGAACTCTTCAGGTCCAACGAAATGTACATGCAGCTACTGGACCCACTGTTGGAGGAACCCTAACACAAGCCGATTAAACTTGTCCGGTTTTTCGAAGTACACCGAATGGCCGGTTCCCGCTGTCCCCCCACAGGCTTTCTCATCGGTGCACTCATCTCACAGTCACTCTTCACGTTCTCAGCACCTCCTTCGTTCACCCTGACTTTGTCGAAGTCTGTCCTGGGCGAAGTCGAAGAGGGCGAACGAAGGCTTCCTCGCGACCTACGCGTTACGACAGCGCGGGGTTTTTCAGCCCGGCGCCAGTGCCCTTGGAGCAGGGGAAACAGTGGATACCTAGCCACTGACCTGCCCCCCCCTGACTTCCTCCACGGAGACCGCCCGTGCCCGGCGGTCTCCGCTTTTATTTTGAGTTTTCCCTTTCCTGCTTTTTCCGACCTGACCTGATGCTGCGAATCTTTCTGAACCCACATCGCTGTGCGAAGAGTGCGTGAGACGCCCGATGTGCGCCTGCTGAACGATAGCCATCCCCCGGCGGAAGAACTGGAGCCCAGTGCTGATTTCCTCGGGGGAGAACTGAGCGATTAAGGGCTGCAGGAACTGCTTACCCTGTTCGACCATCTCAGCGAGAAACCGCTCCCCTTTAGGTGTAAGGATCACCATTTTTTCCCGGCCCGATGTGGGGTCTTCGGCGAGACGCACGAGACTCAGCGGGGGGCGGGCCATGGCCCGGAGGGCTCTTGTCATCGAGGGACTACTGATTTCAAACCACGTGGCAATGCGCTGGTGAATCTCCTTGCGGCGCATGCGGCTCCCCTGCACGCCCTCAGAACGAATGAGCCATAACATGGCGACCTGCTTGCGGGAGAGCCGACCGCTACGCATCACGTCCTCTAACGCTTTCCCCACTTGGTAGTGCACGGGGTAGAAAAACTCTAAAAACGCTGCGGCTGGATCGTCCTGAACCTTGCTGTACTGGATTCCTCCCATCAATGGCTCCTTTGTGACAGCTGCTCGTCTTCGGTGCATTGCTGTAGCAGGGATGGCATGGGGAAGCAGGTCCCCTCTCTATAGCACGTTGACAACGAGAAAGGGAGCGAGTAAAAGGTTTCAAATTAAAACTTTTTTAGAATGAATTGTAGTCTACAAGAAACTATCTACTCGCTGGACCGCACGCTGTCCACTGCCGTGCTGCACGGGCGCAGAAAGAACTTTGTTACTATAGGTGACGTACGACGAAAGAGAGGATGCGATGGAATACAATCCCTTTTTGCCGGAGGTGAAAGACAATCCCTACCCATATTACGCTGACCTGCGCCGCCATGCGCCAGTGTATCAGGTCGAAGCCACTGGTTTTTGGGTGGTCAGCCGCTACAACGATGTGCTGTACGTCCTCAAGAACCCGCAGCTTTTCTCGTCTTCGGTTCTCATCGCGGCACTGCTGGGGGATCTCAACCCAGTGCCGGAAGCGGCTTCATTGATCGCCTCCGACCCGCCCGTGCATACGCGGCTGCGCAAGCTGGTGAACCGGGCCTTCACGCCACGGATCATCGCTGACCTCGAACCGCGCATGCGTGAGATCACGGCGCACTTGCTTGACCACGTAGCAGCAAAAGGGGACTTTGACCTCGTCCGGGATTTGTCCACTCCCTTGCCGGTCATTATCATTGCCGAGATGTTAGGAGTGGAACCGAACCACCGTGAGGATTTCAAACGCTGGTCGGATGACATCGTGGGCGCAGCGAACGGCATGCTTTCGGGTGGCGAGCGCGAGCGGATTCGCCAGAGCGTTGATGAATTCCGCGCGTACTTCCAGGAAGCGATTGACCGGCGTCGCACAGAACCGCGACACGATCTCATGACAGCACTCGTCCGGGCCGAAGAAGAAGAGCAAGTTCTCACTTCAGGTGAGGTTCTGAGTCTGACTACCTTGTTGCTGATCGCCGGGAACGAAACCACGACCAATCTGATCGGCAACATGATGCTGGCACTCTTTGCTCACCCTGACGAAGGGGCGAAGCTACGCACGAATCTGGCGTTGATTCCGAACGTGGTCGAAGAAACTTTGCGCTATGATGGCCCCGTGCAGGGCATTTTCCGCCAAGCGACTCAGGATGTGGAACTCTCCGGCGTCACGATCCCCGCCGGGGCGCTCGTCTTGCCGCTGTTTGCCTCAGCCGACCGTGATGAGCGCAAGTTCCCCGATCCGGATCGTTTCGATGTGACGCGCAACACTGAAGGCCATGTCGCGTTTGGGTATGGGATTCACTTCTGCCTGGGCGCGCCGCTGGCGCGGTTAGAAGCGAAGGTTGCCCTGGAAGCTCTGTGCACGCGCTTCCCGCATCTCGCGCGCAAGGAAGAGCACGTCACTCGCGTGGATTCTTTCTTCCTGCGTGGGCCCAAGACGCTGCCGTTGACGTGTGCGTGAGCCGGGAGAGTGAGTGTTTGGGTAGCGTTGGTGGTCCCCGAACGTTGCCCGCAGACGCCCCTAGGGTTTGCCCTCCTTACTCCTGGGGGCGCTTTGCTCAGGATTTTTTCGTGAGTGTGAAAGGTGTGATATGCCACGTACCTGCCGTGTTCTTGTTGCACTGCTTGTTGCTCTGCTCCTGACGTGGAGTCTCCCTGCTGCAACGATTGCTCGCGTCATGACGCTCGACAATCCCATCCGTCTGCCGTTCTCCGGTTTCGCTTCCTCGCTGGCGGTGATTGGTGATGTCGATGGCGACGGGATCGCTGACTATCTTGTCGGTGCTTATGATCACCCGGTGAGCAGCAACTTACACCAGGGGCGCGCCTTCGTTTTCAGCGGCCGCAGTGGGAATTTGCTTTATACGATTGATAACCCGCGCCCGATAGCCTACGCGGCGTTCGGCTTTGCGGTGGCCGCCACGGGTGATCTCAATCACGATGGGGTGCCAGATCTCTTGATCGGGGCCTTTGGGCAAGAGGGGAGCGGGGCGGCGTTCGCTTTTAGCGGCAAAGAGGGAAAGCTGCTCTATGCACTGCACGCCCCACAGCGGCAGGTTGGGGCATGCTTTGGCTGGGCCGTCGCTGCACTAGGGGACCTGACCCACGATGGCATCTCTGAATTGATTGTCGGCGCATTGGCACAAGACGGGCGAGGGAAAGCGTTTGTCTTCGATGGGAGCAACGGTGCCTTGCTGCGCACCCTGGATGCACCCCCATCTCCCAGCAGTGCAGCGTTTGGTTGGTCCGTCGCCGGTGCTGGAGACCTCAATCAAGACGGAACGCCGGATATCGTGGTCGGTGCCCCGTATACCACAGTTGGTGAAAACAGCGTCCAGGGGAGAGTATACGCGTTTAGTGGTCGAGACGGCGCGTTGCTCTACGCGCTCGATGACCCGCAGCCCCGTGCAGGAGAAGTCTTTGGTTGGCGGGTGGAGTCAGCTGGTGACCTGAATAAAGATGGTGTCCCGGAGATCTTGGTTGGTGCACCCTACAAAAACGTTGGGAAGAATCCTGCCCAGGGGGCCGCCTTTGCTTTTAGTGGAACCGACGGCAAGCTCCTCTTCACCCTCAACAACCCGGCGCCCAAACCCTATGCGGCGTTCGGTTATACGGTCCTCGCAGGACCCGATGTGAATCAAGACGGTGTCCCGGAGATCTTGATCGGTGCGCCTTACCAGACGGTGGATCAATTCCATGTGCAGGGGGAGGTCTTCCTCTTCAACGGGCAAGATGGGCGGCATCTGACGACCTTTGACAATCCCGATCCGCATCAAGGTTCATCCTTTGGCTATACGGTGGCGTCGCCGGGAGATGTCAATGGCGATCACATCCTGGACTTTGCGATTGGGGCTTCCGGGCAAGGGATTATGGACAAAGTGGCCGTAGGCCGTGTGTTCGTTTTTCTTTCTCAGCCGTAATCTGGAACCTCGCAGGAACCTCCTGTGATAAGAGAGGAGAGCAAAACGGTGACACAGCGTAGAGTGGTGAGTGCAGTGCTCCTCGCACTCATGCTCTGTTCAACGGGGTGTGGTTCAACAGGACCAAACCTCACGGGAGCTGAACTGACTGCGAAATACCCGGACAAAAAGTATGTGCAGATCGAGGGCGTTACTTTGCATTATGAACAGGAGGGCCTGGGGCGGCCGCTCGTCTTTCTGCACGGAAGCTGATTCTGATGGATGCTCCCCTGTACCCTCTCTCGCCTCCTTTTAGTATGAAGCTGCTGCGTATCCCGGTCGTGGGTGAACAGTTCACTGGAGAGTGGTTTCTCAAGCGTGCCTTGCGCGACGGCGTCCTGAATCAGGCGGTGATGACGGAGACCGTGCTCAACGCCTATCTCAAACCCTATCGTGACGATCCAGGGGCGCGAGGTGCGCTGCTCAAGTGCGTGCGCGAGTTCGACCTGCAACCGCTGTTCGCGAAAGAGATCCACCCTGGCCTGGCAAAAATCGCCATTCCAACCTTGGTGGTATGGGGAGACGGAGACTCATATGTCCCGCTTGATGTGGGCCGCAAACTGGATCAGGACATTCCTGCCTCAGAGTTTGTCGTCGTGTTGCGCAGCGGCCATTATGTCCAGGAAGAGCGGCCGGAGGAGGTGCGGGCGATGATAAAGGAATTCATCGAGAAGTGAGACCGAGGTTGTCCTTTCTTCTCATTCACCTGGAGTTTCTTGAGGAGATGCTATGGCAGCAATGAAGATCACGGAGTGGCCGCGTTACAAGAAGACGGGCAGTCCGACGGAAAAGAAGCGACACGAAGCTGAGAGGATAGCAGCTCTCCTTTTCGCTGAGGTGCTTCCCTCTACGTCGCAGAGAAAACAGCAAAACAACCCTGCCGCAAAACTCCGGAAAGCGGCAGAGGAGGCAGTCGCGAGCGACCGCTCCCCCTTGTCTAGGCCGTAGAGGCAGGCTTCCTGCCAAGCCCCATGGCAACCCTGCGACTGGGCATAACGTTTCCCTCCTTTAATACAATAACGCTATCTTCTCTCGCCGCCTCTTGCGTTTGACACTCTCCCTAAATTTTCTTGCACAACTTCGACTGTTGGATCTCCTTTCACGTACTTTTGAAGCGGTTTTTCGCCAAACTATTTGTGCTGTCGCAGAATGCGAATTGTCGCACTCTGCGTCCGGCACATTCCTCAGGACAGCCGGGTGTCGCCTTGACAAGGCTTGGGCGAGTTGGCTAATAGAATGACCGAGTAGTCATTTTTCGTACGGATACGTCAGTGACCAAGCTCGCCACGCCACTCAGAATCATCGCTTTGTTCACTGCCTCCCACACTGTTTAACGGTCTCCAGGTACACCAAACGCCCCCTACGCTTTACCTGTCTTTTCGCCGTTTCCCCCTTTCGCTCGGAGGGGAGGAGAGGCGGGGTTACACGGGCTTAAACTTCGGCACCGAAATTTCCTCAGTCCAATCCTCGAACGTCACCTCTACTGGCATACCGATGTGCACTTTCTCCGGCGGGCAGCCGATTACGTTGCTCATCAATTGCGGTCCCTCGTCAAGCGTAATCAGCGCGACCACGTAGGGCACGTCGGCGGCGAACGCTTGCGTCACGGGACGATAGACGATGGTGAACGATAACACCTTCCCGCGGCCTGAGGCTTTGACCCACTCGACTGTATCGCTCATACAGGCCGTGCAATAGAGCCGAGGATAGAACTGATAGTGCCCACAGGCAGCGCATCGCTGGATGCGCAGTTCGTGGCTCTTGCACCCTTCCCAGTACGGCCGGGTCTCGCGCGTCGGGACAGGAACCGGTTTGCTCGCTGGCGCCGCCATTACCCTCTCTCCTTTCCTAAAATCATGGTGCAGTGAGTGGACATGATTCCGCCCTGCCCGTGCACCAAAGCCACCTCCGCCTCTTTCACTTGACGGGGACCACTCTCCCCACGCAACTGATGTACGGCTTCAGTGATCGAAAACAGGGAGCCCGGGTGTCCCGGGTGGCAGTGTGACATCAGACCGCCGTGGGTGTTGAGCGGCAGTTCTCCACCGAGTTCGATGCGACCACCTTCCACGAACCGGCCGCCCTCGCCTTTGCGACAGAAGCCCAGATCTTCCAGTTCGATAACCACGACCGGCGTGAAACAGTCATACAACTCGGCCACATCGATGTCCTGGGGACCGAGGCCGGACATGGCATAGGCCCGTTCCCCGGCTTCTTTCGCGGCGGAAGTCGTCAGACTGCGTGCCTGGCTGATGTGCTCGTGCGAGTGGCCCTCGCCCACACCCAACATGTACACCGGGCGCTTTTTGAAGTCTTGCGCCCGCTCAGCCGAGGTCATGACGACCGCGGCCCCGCCGTCGGAGACCAGCGAACAGTCGAGCAGGTGCAGAGGGTGAGCGATCATCTTGGAGTTCAACACGTCGTCGATGGTAATCGGCTGACGCATCTGCGCGGCCGGGTTCAAGGAAGCATGCTTACGACACGCCACCGCCACGGCGGCGAGTTGCTCACTAGTAGTGCCATAGGCGTGCATGTGCGCCTGGGCGATAAGCGCGTAGAAGCCGGGGATGGGCGGACCGTAGGGCCGCTCGAACTGCGCATGCCCGGCGGTGGACATCGCTTCAATCGCCCGGTCGCGCGAGAGCCCGGACAGCATGTTATCCGCCATGGTAATGAGCACGGTGTTGCAGACGCCGGTGGCGATGGCCGAAGCCGCGTGGTGCATGATCGCCAGCGTGGTGCCGCCACCGGTCGCTACGTTGAGACAGTAGCGCGGAAAGATCTGCATGTACTCGGCAATCATCTCAGCGTGATACATGTAGGGTTCGACAAACGAAGTACAGGTAATGAGCCCATCCACCTGCTCCTTGGTGATGCCGGCATCCTCCAGAGCCAGTTTCGCCGCCTTGACGTAGAGTTGCGTGGCGCTGAGGTGCGGAACGACGCCGACCTCCGTGTCGGCCGCGCCGACAATCGCCACTTTGCCGCGGAGAGATTCCATCGCCATCTCCTCCTTCTTACCCTTCTTGGACTGAACTGCCGCGTTGTTCGATGCGGTGGGTGTATCCTATCTGCTCTCTCTTGCCGCTGCAAATCTCAGGAACTACAGAACCCGCCAGGAATGCCGATCATTTTACTTGCCCAGGAGCGCACACCGTAGTATGGAAAAGGGGCCTGAGGGGGAGGGACTCGCCGACACATGAGGAAGATTCTCGTCACATCTCGCTATCGACACTGGCTGTGCGTGTTGCTGTTTCTCTGCGTGCCTCGTTTGGTGCATGCCGACGATCTCGTTATTGGCATGTCGGCGGCCTTTAGCGGCTCCTCCGCTGCGCTGGGCATAGAACTGTATCGCGGCTCCATGTCCTATATCGCGCATGTCAATAGTACGGGGGGCATCAACGGCAGAAAGCTTGTCATCAAAGCCTATGACGACCGATACGATCCCATCTCCGCCGTCGAGAACACGATCACCCTCATCGAAAGAGATCGAGTCTTTCTGTTGTTTGATTATGTCGGCACGCCTACAGTAACGCGAGTTCTACCTCTGCTCAAGCGATACAGCGCCCAGTCTGTCTCTCTCTTCTTTCCTTACACCGGAGCCCAGCCCCAGCGCGAGCCTCCTTATGACGCTTTTGTCTTCAATCTGCGGGCGTCATACCGGCAAGAAACCGCAGGATTGGTAGAGCACTTCGTCCAGATAGGCCGGAAGCGCATTGCCGTCCTGTATCAAGCGGATGCCTATGGCAGAAGCGGGTGGGACGGCGTTCGGCGAGCGCTAAAGAAATATGCGCTCGAAATGGCCGGGGAGGCAACCTATCGTCGGGGCGCCACCTCTGCGCAGAGCTTCCGCGAGCAGGTAGACATTCTGCGCCACAGCAACCCGGATGTGGTCGTCGTCATTGGTGCGTACGCGGCCTCCGCCGCTTTTATTCGTGATGCGCGTGAGGCAAACTGGGATGTCCCTATCGCCAACCTCTCGTTCGTCGGCAGCGTGCAGATGCTGCAACTCTTGCGCGAAAGCAGCCAGGCGCAAGGAAAAGATTACACGACGAACCTGATTAATGCCCAGGTAGTCCCGAGCTACGAAGACACAACCTTCTCTGCCGTGCAACAATATCGCGACTTGATGGATCGTTATGATCCACGCCCTCCCGCAGATCTCGTCGGCGAAGCTTACCAACCGCTGCACTACAGCTTTGTTAGTTTTGAAGGGTTTCTCAATGCGAAACTGCTTGTGGAAATTCTCCGGAGAACGGGCACGACCGCCGATAAGGCGGCTGTGAAAGCAACGGTGGAGAAACTGGGAGGCTATGATATCGGCATTGGTACCGTCGTCTCGTTCGGACCAGACAAGCACCAAGGATTGGACACCGTGTATTACACTACCGTGCAGGGGGACCACTTTATCCCCATTAGCGACTGGCAGCGGTGGCAGCGATGAAGATGTCCAAGCTCTTTTATAAGACGCTGGTGATTGTCGTCCTCCTTTTTGGCATTATCGCTACCACTACGTCCGTGCTCTCTGGTTGGAACCTGTACCGGCACCTGACGGCGCAGTATCGCAGTAAGGGAACGGCTCTGGCAAAGAGTATTGCCGATTCGAGTGTGGAAATGCTCCTGAATAGCGACGCCGCCACGGTTCAAGCCATCGTTGACCAGTTTCTGGATATTGAAGGGGTCTCCTACGTCTTTGTGGTTGACGCGCAAGGCGTAATCATCGCCCACACCTTCGTTCCCCGTATCCCCACCGAACTCCTCCAGATCCACGGCAACAAACACACGACGGCCATTCAGGATATTCATATCAATAGCATGGGGGATTTTATTGATGTTGCCGCACCTGTTCTGGTCGGCGTGGCCGGCTATGTTCATATCGGCTTGAACAAAGAGACGATCAGAGTCGCCATCCGGTCGGCTATTATCGGCCAGCAGTCCCTCATGTTCGCCATTTTTCTGATTAGTGTGTTAGTCGCTTACCTCCTGGTGAACCGAGTCTCCCTCCCTTTGAATCAATTGACGGCGCATGTGAAACAATTGGCCTCCCACGATTTCTCGACGCCAGTGACCGGCCAAGCCGACATTGCGCAGCTCGCGCAGAACTCCAAAGATGAAATTGGCGAATTGGCCGCCTCCTTTCTCTCCATGGAGCGCGCCCTGCAACACTCAATAGAGAATCTGAAGGCAACCACCGCGGCCAAGGAACGCATCGAGAGTGAACTCAAGATCGCCCGTGACATCCAGATGAGTATCCTGCCCAGGATCTTCCCACCGTTTCCCAAGCGCTCGGAATTTGACCTGTACGCCACAATTGAGCCAGCCCGAGAAGTGGGAGGAGATTTTTATGACTTTTTTCTCATTGACGACGACCGGCTGTGCTTCACCATCGGTGACGTCTCCGGCAAGGGGGTACCTGCGTCTCTGTTCATGGCCGTGACCAAGACGCTGTGGCGAGTCACCGCGAACAAGTATGCCCGTCCCGACAGAGTGCTGGCAGACTTGAACAACGAACTCTGCCGAGATAACGACTCCGGCATGTTTGTCACCGTTTTTTACGGCATCTTGCATCTATCCACGGGGGAATTGGAATACAGCAACGGCGGCCATAATCTTCCTTATCTCCTCTCCCGGCACGGGAAGGTCCAGCCCTTGGAAAATACCGGCGGGATGGCACTGGGCGTGATGGAGGAGGTTACTTACCGGGCAAAGACTATTGCGCTGCGGGCCGGAGAGGGGCTTTTCCTGTACACCGACGGGGTCACCGAAGCGATGGATATCGCTGACAATCTTTTCTCGGAGCTTCGCTTACAAGAGTGTTTACAACGAGTGAATGGCGCTGCCCCGACGGAAGTCATCCGCAACGCCTTGGAAGCGGTGAAACGCTTTGCCGCCGGCGCCGAACAAAACGACGATATTACGACCTTGGCCATCCGCTACCTGCGGCAATGACCGGCAACGCGAGGCGGCCATGAGCGCACAGGTGACGGTTTCTTTCAAAAATCAGCTCGGCGAAATCGAACGACTGGGACAAGTCGTGACCGAGTTCGCGCAATGCCAGCACTGGTCACCCCAAGTGCTCTTCGAAGTGAATGTCTCTTTGGAGGAAATCCTGACCAACGTCATTTCCTATGCTTACGAAGACGACAAAGAACACGAAATTGTTCTGCGGCTGTCTTCCGCCGACGGAGAAATAACGGCGGAGGTCGAAGACGAGGGTCGGCCGTTCAATCCCTTAGAGGTGGCGGAGCCGGATATCAACAAGCCAATAGAAGAAAGGCAGGTAGGGGGACTGGGAATTTATCTAGTGCGGAAGTTCATGACTGACCTGACGTATGAGAGGCGCGAAGAGAAAAATCTCCTGACACTCAAAAAGAAAATCGTCAACGAGAGGTGAAAGATGGAAGCGATGGAAAGCAAAATAAACGGGATCGTGGTCCTTGGACTGAAGGGAAAATTGGACACGAGCACAGCACCGCAATTGCAAGAAAAACTCTTCGCCTCCATAACCGGAGGCGAAAAACAGTTCGCCATCGACTGTGCGCAATTGGAGTATATCAGTAGCGCCGGCCTGCGGGTGCTGCTGCTGGCGGCCAAGCAACTGCGCAACGGGAGTGGCAAGATTGTTCTCTACGCGCTGAAAACCCACGTCAAAGAGGTGTTTGATCTCGCCGGCTTCTCTGCCGCGTTTCCTCTGCTCAACTCGCAGGCCGAAGCGCTCTTGAGCTTCAAGAACTAACGGCCCGCTTAATGGCAGGGTGGGGCACTCGACCAGGATACAGGTTTGAAACCGTCCCCCACTGCCAAAAGCATCGCCACTGCCGAGAAATGTCACAGCCACATCAGTCATAAGATTCTCTCTGAGTCTTTGCAAAGCGGGCTGACGTGCTTGTTAGACCTAAATCGAAACACACGACATTGGCACACCCGGCGTAGCGTGCGCTGTGCGCACGTCTCCCCTGCACGCCGCTATTTTCGTGCGCATGGTGCACGCTACTGCATTAAGGCTCAGGTGCATGAGTGTACAAATCTCCTGTGGTCTGATTTAGAGGACGCCCCGGTTACCTCCCCCTCTTTTTCCACCTTGCGCAGCCGCATCAATAGTAGCAGTGGCCACCCGACCCATTGCCTGACCCGTGGGGACTGCTCTGCCAATTCTTCGTCTCTCACGTGTTCACTTATGTGTTCGATACGTAACCCGGTCCGGGTCGCAGCCCTCACATCGGTGTTGTGGTACAGGCAGAGCCTTTTGAAGGTCTTACGCCGGAATTGAGCGGCGCGGCACGAGACCAGGTAAGCGGCAATGGAAAACGCAACCTGACAGCCATGCTGTCGCCGCGTCCACTCCAATGACGTGTTCTGCGCTCACCTGTGGAACACGGTTACTCGCCGAACACGAGGCGTCTAGTCCTTCTCAAATTCCCCTTTCGCTCTCGTTTAACGATTAACCGTGTGCATGACTGCTTCGGGATAGCGTGTGCCGGCAGCAACTCCGAGCGGCGCAACTTCCTCAATGCGCTGCAAATCGTTGGGGCTCAACTCAACCTCAACCGCCTGCAGATTCTCTTCGAGCCGTTCACGGCGTTTTGTTCCAGGAATAGGCACGATGTCCTCGCCCTGCGCCAAAAGCCAGGCCAGCGCGAGTTGCGCCGGGGTGCAGTTTTTCTCCGCTGCGATTTCTTTGACTTTTTCAACGAGCTGCAAATTGCGCTCGAAATTTGCGCCTTGAAAGCGCGGCACGTGCCGACGAAAATCATCCGGTGCGAGGTCTTCCGGTTTCTGAAAGGCTCCAGTCAAAAAGCCACGTCCGAGCGGAGAATACGCGATAAGCGAAACGCCAAGTTCGCGGCAGGTTGGCAAAACATCGGTCTCCGGCTCTCGCGTCCACAGGCTGTATTCGGTTTGCAACATCGCAATTGGATAAACAATGGAGGCGCGACGGAGCGTTTCCGAACCGGCTTCAGAAAGCCCGACGTAGCGGATTTTGCCTTCTTTGACAAGTTCTCCAAGCGTCCCAACTGTGTCTTCAATCGGCACCTGCGGGGTCAACGCGGGCCGGGTAATACAAATCAATGTAGTCAACGCGCAGTCGTTGCAAGCTGTAGGACAAAAAGTTTCTCACAGCGAGGGGACGGGTATCAATGCCGATAAAATTACCGTCATGATTACGTAACGCGCCGAACTTAACCGAAATAAAAACCTGTTCGCGTGGAAAGTCTGTGATTGCTTTACCGATAAGTTCCTCGTTGTGTCCGACCCCGTAAAAATCGCCAGTGTCGAGGAGATTTACGCCGAGTTCAAGCGCGTGTCGAATCGTCGCTACGCTTTCGGCATCGTTCGTTTGCCGTCCACCGTAAAAATCTGACATTCCCATGCAGCCCAAGCCCAAAGCCGACACTTGCGCGGCAGTTCTTCCAAGTTTGCGATACTTCATCGTCTTCTTGCTCCTATCAATCCTTTTGTCAGCCTTCGCACCGCAATGCTAGTTGCAACTAGCATCTTCGTCAGTGGTAGCGATGCCACGCATCATGATGGCTCACGGCAGGCGCTCACCTGCCGCCACCTAGCCGTAGCCGTTTGGTTCACCTCGATCCGCAAGCGGGCGGCAGTCAGGTGGAACGCTTTGTTTAGCCGCCCGCCCGCCCCGGTCTCAATATGGAACCATCGCCTCTCACGGTCAGGCAGTCCAGAAGGTTTCGGCAATCGCTGCCATCTTTGCTGCAAGCTGCTCAGGAGTAAGCCCCCAATTCGGCGGCAAGATCAGCATCGAGTTCGCCCGCTGCCACAGCGGCTCAATCCGCTCGCGCACCTGCTCACGTGTACCACACGCCGCAAACGTCCGGGCCATCGCGTCCGGAACGAGACGCGCGGCCTCAGTGCAACTCATTGCTTTCGATGCCTCCTGGAGCTTACGTGCTTCAGGCCCGAACCCATGCGCTTCAAAATACGGATGATACTGGGCAAAGCCTCCATAAAAGGCCACTTCCGGTTTAGCGTCGTTGACCGCAGCTTTTGGGTCTCGGTCAATCGACACCGTCACCCACGGCTGAAAGTGGATCTGGGCCGGGTCGCGCCCCGCTCGGGCCGCCCCAATCGCAAGGGATTGCTGCGCTTGTCCCAAGGCCCACTCCACGGACCAGACCGGATGCCCAATGAGCCCATCCGCTACTTCCCCCGCCAGTTCGCACATCCGCTGCCGCAGGGCGGCAATCCATACCGGGATACGCTCACGATAGGGTGGCGAGGTGGGTTCGTACCCGTGGAACTCCAGCTGGTAGCAGTCGCCCTGCCACGGTTTCATCGTGCCTGATCGTGCTCCGTCCTCCACGTGACGAAAGATTTGTACGACCTCGCGTAGTCGCGAGACCGGTTTGTCGTAGGGCATGCCATAGTAGCCCTTCGTAAAGTGCACCGGACCGGTCCCCAGTCCGAGGACAAACCGGCCCCGGGAGAGATGGTCAAGGTCGAGTGCTGCCATCGCAGTCTCAAACGGGCTGCGGGTGAGCCCGATGGCAATACCTGAGGCAAGCTGGATTCGTTTTGTGACCATAGCTGCCGCAGCCAGTGGGACGAACGGTGGGCCGTAGACCTGAGGCACCTCCAGTCCAGCAATCCCACGCTCTTCGAGTTCTCGCACTGCTGTGGCGAAATCAAAACTGTTGCTCAAAAAGAGCGCTGCCCAATAGTTTCGTTCCATAGCCTCTCTCCTTGTAATCAGGAAGACTCTTTTTTTGAGTCGGCTAACGTCCGGCGCTGAGTCTTACACACAAGTCGTCAAGTAGTTGATTTCTGTTGATTTTTCTAGGGGTGCAAAGAATCGCGCCAAAATAGAAAACTCACGCAAAATCAATGCACGGCAATGTTGCTGTACCAGATGTGTGTAATGGTGA
>JBGPOI010000068.1:0-15045 GCA_041487975.1 Binatia bacterium
CTCATACGCCAGTGCTAACTCCTCCTGAGCCGGTCCGCGATTTAGACAGGCTGACTATCACGCAGGCCAGCAGCAGTAAAGAGACCCCGACGCTGAAGCTCCCGGGCTGTATGGGGTAGCGAATGAACAGCGCACTCAGAAGCAGAAGAAAGAGCAGACCTTTCGCCGAGAACCACAAGGCCGCACGTGCCTTGCTGCTGCTCCCCGCCTTGGTAGGAGTGAGCACGGTACGCACGACTTTTTTCAGCAGCCAGAAATTGACCTGCATGATGCCGCCGCCGAGGAGAAAACTCGGCACGTGCATCCATCCCGTCCTCCACCCAGCGAGCATTCCTGCTCCAATCAGGGCAAGATTGAGGCGTTCAATTTTCTCGATCGTCGTGTCCATGGTGGGAGAGTTGCTGAAGAACAACGATGAGGCGATAAATGGCGCCCGCCATGCCAACAACCGCGCCCAGGATCAGCAACCACGGCGTTGTGCCGAGATAACTATCGGCGTAGCGGCCAGCGAAGATTCCCGCCAGAACAGCACCGGCGAACTCGAATCCAAGCGCGCCATACCGACCATACGTGACCAAGGGGTTTCCCGTCGGCATAACGCCTCAGGAACTCAAGCTCGCTAATACCTCTCTGGCAGCAGCTAGGGTTTCCTCAATTTCGGCCTCACCGTGGACCAGAGAGATGAAGGCGGTCTCAAACTGCGAGGGCGGCAAATAGATGCCGTGGTCGATCATCCCCTGAAAGTAACGGGCAAACAGGCGCGTATCACTGCGGGTGGCGGTGGCATAGTCATGCACCTCATCAACACCGAAAAAGACCGTGAACATCGAGCCCATCTGATTCACACAGGCCACGACGCCTGAGTCACGAATCGCTTTCTGCAAGCCTTCGGCCATGAGAGAGCCAAGCTCACTGAGGCGTGCATAAGCTCCCGCACTCCCGACAAGCTTGAGCGTTTCAATTCCCGCCGTCACCGCCAGCGGATTCCCCGACAAGGTTCCAGCCTGGTATACCGGTCCGAGCGGAGAGAGCAGATCCATGATCGCGCGTTTTCCGCCAACCGCCGCGAGCGGCAGCCCGCCGCCAATGACCTTCCCCAAACAGGTCAGGTCAGGATCAATGCCGTAGATTTCCTGAGCCCCGCCACGTGCCACACGAAACCCGCTGATCACCTCGTCGAAAATGAGCACGACGCCGTAGTCACGCGTGAGGGCGCGGAGCCCGTCAAGAAATCCCAGCTTCGGCAATACCAGTCCCATGTTGCCCGGTACAGGCTCAACGATGATGGCGGCGACTGCCGTCGGTTCCGCTTTGAGATATGCCTCAACGCTCGCCAAGTCGTTATACTCTGCCACAAGCGTCTGACTGGCGAAGGCTTCCGGTACCCCGTGGCTGTCCGGCATACTGAACGTCAGAGCGCCCGAACCTGCCCTCACTAGCAGTGCATCACTATGCCCATGATAGCAACCGGCGAACTTGATAATTTTCGCCCGTCCGGTGTACCCGCGCGCCAAACGCAGGGCCGTCATGGTCGCCTCGGTGCCTGAGGAGGTGAGGCGGACTTTCTCGATCGAGGGCACAGACTTGACGACTATCTTCGCGAGTTCAATTTCTCGCGCGGTGGGCGCGCCAAAACTCGTGCCCCGCTTGAGGGCTTCTTCCAAAGCCCTCACTACTTGCGGATGCGCGTGGCCAACGATGAGCGGGCCCCACGATCCGACGTAATCGAGATATTCTCTACCGTCTGCATCGATCACGCGGCAGCCGCGCCCACGTTGAATGAAGAGCGGATTGCCGCCTACCGCACGCCAGGCGCGCACGGGGCTGTTGACGCCACCGGGTATGTATTCCTGCGCTTCGAGAAAAAGCTTGTGGGACGTGGACATAGAAGGCCTTCAGAACACGAGCAACTCTTTCCTCTGCTACCACCTCACCTGAGGTGAGTCAAGGCAAAGAGAAATTCAAGGAATCTCGGATACTTCTGAGCATGGAATTTTTTCTCTTGCAATCCAGGAAAAAAAAGTTTAAGAGCCTACGACATCACCTTAATTCGATTCTTCTTTTTCCGGTACAGAAACATAAAAGAATATTGAGGTTCTTTCTTTCCCTCCCCGATGGTATGGGCCAATTAGCAGGGGCTCCCTGGGATGGAGAGAAAGACGGGCGGGATAGGTGTGTGAATAACCCTGTGGAGTAAGGGAAAAAACTTCTTATGGGGACCGAGGTTAAAGAGTTATTCACAGGTGTGGATAACTTGCTCGCCGCGGCTGTGTAGGGGTGGGGTATGGATCAGGTGTGGGAACAGGTGTTGGGGTTGATCGAGGAACGGGTCGGGAAAACGACGACAGAGACGTGGCTCAAACCCTTACGTCCTCTTACGCTACGCGACGAGACCTTCCATATCGAAGTGCCCAGCCCGCTTTTTCGCGATAGACTGCTGAGCAATTTGCTCATTCCCCTCAAGGAGTCGCTCGCGAGCGTTCTAGGCTATCCAGTCCAGATTATCGTTCACGTCGGTAGCAAGCCGCAAGGAGAGCTTTTCCCGACCAATGAAGAAGTCGGGAAGACAGACCCGTCCCGGTCCGTGCGCAAGGGCGGGCTTGTTTCCAACTACACCTTCTCGAGCTTCGTAGTTGGAGCCAGCAATCAGTTCGCTCACGCTGCTGCACGTGCGGTCGCCGACCACCCAGGCAATCACTACAATCCGCTCTTCATCTACGGTGGAGTGGGACTAGGGAAGACACATCTCGTCAACGCGATCGGCCACGAGACTCTGGTGAGGCAAGGACGCGGCAGTATTTTTTACCTTTCTTCAGAGTCCTTCACCAACCAGTTGATCTCTCACCTGCGCAGCGATCGCATGGACGATTTCAAAAATAAGTTTCGCCAAGCCGATGTCCTCATCCTCGATGATGTGCAGTTTCTCTCCGGCCGCGAGCGCACGCAGGAAGAATTTTTCCACACCTTCAACACTCTCTACGACGCACACAAGCAGATCGTGCTCACCTCCGACAAGTTCCCTAATGAGATCAGCGGGCTGGAAGAACGGCTGCGCAATCGGTTTGAATGTGGGCTCATTGCCGACATCCAACCTCCAGACCTGGAGACACGAGTTGCCATCCTGCAAAAGAAAGCGCTAGCGAAAAAAATTCCTCTCCCTTCTGAGGTAGCGATTTTCATCGCCTCACATGTCTCCTCGAACGTCCGTGAGCTGGAAGGGAGTCTCACACGTCTAGAAGCTGTGTCTACACTGACCCGCAACGCCATCACGGTCGACTTCGCCCGCCAAGTGTTGCAGAACCTGTTGAAGGAAAAAGACAAGGAAATCTCCATCGAGAGCGTGCAGAGAGCGGTCTGCAAATATTTTGGCGTGCGCGTCGCTGACCTGACCTCGAAGAGGCGTACTACTCTCATCACCTTCCCCCGCCAAGTTGCTATGTTCTTAAGTCGTAAGCTCGCTGGCGCATCCTACCCAATGATCGGCATGAGGTTCGGAGGCAAGGATCACACGACCGTTTTGTACGCCTGCAGTACCATAGAAAAGCGGATGAAGAAAGACGAAGAGCTCCGCGCTATTATTGATCGCATCGAGCGGACTTTATACGGACAGTGCTCTTAAGAGAGCCAATAAGTCTGTGGATAACCCTGTGGATAACCCTGTGGATAACCCTGTGGATAACCTGTGGATAACCTGTGGATAACCTGTGGATAATTTTTTTCTCTGAAAGTTATCCACAGAACTCTCCACAGACTTATCCACAACTTTAAAAGTGCCATTCCCTTGATTTCTCACAACCTTTTAGAGTTATCCACAATTTTCACACCCCCTACTACTACTATAAAGAATAAAGAATAATAGTAGTAGTAAAAAAGGGGAAAGAGAAAATTCTACCGGAGGGAGAACGGCAATATGGAATGTCTTGTAGAAAAAGAAGATCTGCTTCGCTGTCTCTATCTTGTTCAGGGGGTCGTAGAAAAGCGCTCTTCTCTTCCCATCCTCGCGCATGTTCTTATAGAATCTTCCGAGGGAACGGTTTCTTTGGGAGCAACCGACCTGGAGATCGGCATTCGCCAACAATGCAAGTCAACGGTAAAGAAAAACGGTGCCGTGACCACCGACGCTCGCAAGCTCTATGAGATCATCAGGGAACTCCCGCCAGAACGAGTCTCCCTTCGAGCCACCGGGAACGGGTGGCTCGATGTAAGTAGCGGCAAATCGCGCTTCCGGCTGGCCAGTCTTGACCCGAAAGAATTTCCTGCAGTTGTCCCTACAGAGCAAGCAGGAACTCCCCCCTCTGCCACAGCATCTCTTTCCGCAAAAACCCTCAGGGAGATGGTGGAAAAAACCCTCTTCGCCACATCCCCAGATGAAACGCGCTTGCAACTCAGCGGCGTTTACCTCGAGGCGCAGAAAACAGGAAAGCTTCGTATGGTTGCCAGCGACGGGCATCGTCTCGCCCTCATCGAAAGAGAAACAGCTATTCCCGAGCCGGCGGCATGGCCACATGCGATTCTTCCGCGCAAAGGATTGATCGAAGCACGGAAGCTCCTAGAGAAAAGCGAAGGAGACGTGACGCTCGCTCTTAAGGGAACAACGGCAATTCTGAAAAAGGACACCACGGAACTCTCTATGCGGCTCATCGAAGGAGAATTTCCCGACTACCACCAAGTCATTCCCACAGAAAGAAAACATGCAATCACTTTCTCCAGAGAGGACTTCCTTAGCGCCCTACGCCGTCTGCTTGTACTAACGACCGAGCGTTCTCGTGGAATAAAACTGCAAACCGAGAAAGATCGCATGGAAATTTCCGTCAACACCCCTGATGTCGGAGAAGGGGTAGAAGAGATAACGGTCAACCACGAAGGTGAAAGCATCACTATTGGCTTCAATGGTAGGTACCTGACCGAGGCACTTGCCGTCATGGAGGAGGGACAAAAAGTTATATTGTACCTGAAAGACGAGGTCAGTCCCGGACTGCTGCAGACCGAGGAGGACAGTGATTTCTCTTATGTCATTATGCCAATGAGAATACTGTGATTTGAGAAGATGTTTTAAAATTATCTTCTCTATCTATTCAGGTTTACTTAAGGGCAAGAAGATGGTATTATCGTTTTCTGTAACTGCCATAAAAAATAACGACTTTATAAATTTTTCCTTGAGGGATACATGCTCGACCAAGACTACGGAGCGAGCCAAATCAAAGTCCTCGAAGGTCTCGAAGCTGTGCGCAAGAGACCGGGGATGTACATTGGAGATACGGCCGAGAGAGGTCTCCACCACCTTGTTTTCGAGGTCGTCGATAATTCCGTAGATGAAGCTCTGGCTGGCCACTGCAACAATATCCACGTCACCCTCCACGTTGATAATAGCGTCACGGTAATAGACAACGGACGAGGAATTCCCACCGAGATTCATCCCACAGAAGGCGTATCTGCCGCCCAAGTCGTCCTGACAAAGCTTCATGCTGGAGGGAAATTCGATAAGGGGGCTTACCGAGTCTCCGGCGGGCTGCATGGAGTTGGTGTCTCGGTTGTCAATGCTCTTTCCGAAAACCTTGAGATAGAAATTAAAAGGGGCGGAAAGGTTTATCTGCAGAAATACCATCGGGGAGAACCGGAAGCAGACCTGAGCGAAGTTGGTAGGTCAACAGAAAGAGGAACAAGGGTCACTTTCAAACCTGATAATCAGATTTTCGAAAGCCGAGAATTTAGCTTTGATCTCCTTTCTCAAAGACTCCGCGAGCTTGCCTTCTTAAACCCAGGCCTGCATATCTCCATCGAGGACGAAAGGGAACCCGCTAAACGCCACGATTTCCATTACGAAGGAGGAATCGTCTCCTTTGTCGAGCACCTTGGTTTGGCTAAAACTCCCCTCCACTCCAAGGTGATTTACCTGCGCGGAGAGAAAGACGGAACCGAGGCTGAGATCGCCCTGCAGTGGAATGAGGGGTATGCAGAAAACATCTACTCTTTCGCTAACAATATCAGTACCATAGAAGGGGGAACCCATCTCATTGGCCTCAAGGCCGCTCTCACCCGCACAGTCAATTCCTACGCAATAGCCAACGGCTTGCTAAAAAAAGATCAGGAAGGACTGCAGGGAGAAGACATCCGCGAAGGGCTTACCGCTGTCATTAGCGCCAAGATTCCTGAACCTCAATTCGAAGGGCAGACCAAAACCAAGCTGGGCAACAGCGACGTCAAGGGATTCGTAGAAGCCTTAGTAAACGAGAAACTCGGGGCGTATTTTGAAGAGCACCCAGCCGAGGCGAAAAGAATTGGTCAGAAATGCATCGAAGCATCCCGCGCCCGAGAGGCCGCACGCAAAGCGCGGGAACTCACCAGACGCAAAGGAGCGCTCGACTCCGGGTCTCTTCCTGGCAAGCTTGCCGATTGTCAGGAAAAGGACCCGGCCAAGAGTGAAATTTTCCTAGTTGAAGGGGATTCTGCTGGCGGGTCAGCGAAACAGGGTCGAGACCGCCGCACCCAAGCGATCCTGCCCCTGCGCGGAAAAATACTCAATGTGGAGAAAGCCCGCTTTGACAAGATGCTCTCCTCACAAGAGATCAGGTTGATGATCTCCGCGCTTGGCGCAGGCATAGGAAAAGAAGAAACCGATCTGGCTAAGCTCCGTTATCATAAGATCATTTTGATGACCGATGCTGATGTTGATGGGTCGCACATTCGTACTTTGCTCCTGACTTTTTTCTACCGTCAGCTCCCCGGAATTCTGGAAAACGGGTACTTATACATCGCTCAGCCTCCTCTGTTTCGAGTGAGAAAGGGGAAAGTGGAACGGTATCTGCGCGACCAATCGGCTCTTGATGACTTCCTCATTGATCTCGCCATAGAAAACCTCCGTGTCGGTACGCTCACTGGAGGAGAACTCAAGGTATGGGTCAAGACCTTCTTGCACTGTGAGAAACTCCTCAACATCGTCGAGAGAAAGGGAAGGGACCGCCGCCTCGTCGCCGCTCTTCTCAACCAATCTGGATTCTCCTTGGACGTCCTCAAAGATCGTTCCCTGCTGGAAGAGGTGCTCACGGCAACCGAGGTCGCTGTTCGGTCCTCTACTCCCGAGCTTCTCCCCGTCTCCTTTTCGCTTGAGGAAGACAGCGAGATAGAGGGATACCGCATCGTCGCCGCGACTGGGGTAAACGGTTCTGGAGCCATGACTATCTTGGACAGTGATTTTCTTCTTTCCCCTGAGGTGCAAGAAATTATCAAACTCCTCAGCGATTTGCGTACGGTCGGCACTTCCCCTTTCTCTCTCTTCGATAAAGAAGAACAGACCATACTTGGCAGCCAGAAAGAGGTTGTTGAGACGATACTGACTCGGGCCCGTCAAGGTGTGGAAATGCAGCGCTACAAGGGTCTGGGAGAGATGAACCCGGAGCAACTGTGGGAAACGACCATGAATCCTGAGACCCGCACTATGCTCCAGGTGAGAATCGAAGACGCCTACGAGGCGGATGAAATCTTCTCGACGTTAATGGGAGACGAAGTAGAGCCACGGCGACGCTTCATTGAAGAAAACGCGTTGGCGGTAAAAAACCTGGATATCTAGCCAGTACAAGCTGCCCAGCGAGCCAGTCGCCTGGATGGCTCACGATCTGAAAAAATCCCGTAGTCGTTCTGTCTAAAGGCATGGAAAAAGACTCCAGCAATCACCCCATTCCGATCAACATCGAGCAAGAGATGCGGCAGTCCTACATGGACTATGCCATGAGCGTGATCATTGGGAGAGCCCTGCCCGATGTACGCGATGGGCTGAAGCCTGTTCATCGCCGCGTGCTCTATGCGATGTCCGAGTTGGGAAACGACTGGAATCGCTCTTATAAGAAGTCAGCTCGCATCGTTGGTGACGTCATCGGCAAGTACCATCCGCATGGCGACATGGCCGTTTACGACACTCTCGTGCGAATGGCACAGGAGTTTTCTCTCCGTTACCCCTTGATAGACGGACAGGGCAACTTCGGTTCGATCGACGGCGATCCGCCGGCAGCGATGCGCTACACGGAAATCCGCATGACTCGCATCGCTGGCGAGTTGCTTGCCGACATAGACAGAGAAACTGTTGACTTCATCCCGAACTACGACGACAGCAGCCGGGAACCTGTTGTTCTACCAGCCAAACTGCCAAACCTGCTCATCAATGGGTCCTCAGGGATCGCGGTGGGAATGTCCACGAATATCCCTCCCCATAATCTCGGGGAGGTGGTAGATGCTTTGCTTGCGTTCCTGGACACTCCCCAACTGACCAGTGTCGATCTCATGCAATATATCCCAGGGCCGGACTTCCCTACCGGGGCCTTCATTTATGGCACATCCAGCGTGCGCGAGGCTTACGAGACTGGCAAGGGCATCGTGCAGATGCGGGCTCGCACGTCCGTCGAGACGGATAAGCGGAGCGGCAGGAACATTATCGTTGCCCACGAAATTCCCTTTCAAGTCAACAAGGCGCGTCTCATCGAACGCATCGCCGAGTTGGTCAACGAAAAACGCATAGAAGGCATTGCCGACCTGCGCGATGAGTCTGATCGTGACGGCATGCGTATCGTCATAGAACTCAAACGGGAGGCTATCCCCACAGTAGTCCTGAACCAGCTCTACAAGTTGACTCCACTGCAAGAGTCCTTCGGAGTCATTCTCCTGGCTATTGTTGATGGCCGTCCCCGCCTCCTGACCCTGAAAGATACACTGACTCTCTTTCTTGCTCACCGACGAGAGGTAGTCCGCCGGAGGATCCTCTTCGATTTAGGGAAGGCGAAAGACCGGTTGCATATTCTCGAAGGTCTTAAGATTGCGCTCGACAATCTTGATGCCATCTTGCAACTCATTCGCTCCGGGCAGAATCCAGCCAGCGTGCGGCAGGGGCTCATGACTCGGTTTTCGTTAAGTGAAGACCAAGCCCAGGCTATCCTCGACATGCGTTTGCAACGGCTGACTCAACTCGAGCAGGGGAAAATCCTGGCCGAACACGGGGAGACCGTTGCTCTGATCGCGCACCTGCAGGCTATTCTCGCCAGCCCGAGAGAGATTGACACAATTATCAAAGAAGAACTGACAGATCTGCGTAAAAGGTTTGCCGACGAACGGCGCACGCAGATCATCCCTGAGACCGCCGACCTCTCCGTCGAGGATCTTATCGCCGAAGAGGACATGGTCGTGACCATCTCCCACGAAGGCTACATCAAACGGAATCCCGCTACCCTGTACCGTTCTCAGCGTCGTGGAGGAAAAGGTGTAGTCGGCGCAACAACAAGGGAGGAGGATTTCGTCGAGCACTTGTTTGTTTCCTCCACCCATTCTTTCCTGCTGTTCTTCACAACCATCGGCCGGGTATACTGGGTGAAGGTGCATGAGATCCCTCAGTCTGGGAAGACCACCAAAGGCAAAGCAATCGTCAACCTGCTGCCGCTCAAGGAAGGGGAGAAAATTTCCGCCTACCTCCCAGTTCGCGAGTTCCAAACCGGCTACTTCATTGTTTTTGCCACACGCAAAGGACTGGTGAAGAAGACCGAGCTGATGGCGTATGCCAACCCGCGCCGTGACGGTATCATCGCTTTAGCCATCGAAGAGGACGACGAGGTCATCGGAGTGCGGCTGACGGACGGGAAGCAAGAGGTCTTACTTTCCACGAAAAAGGGCTAAGCCATCCGCTTTTCCGAGGAAGAGGTGCGACCGACCGGTCGTGGCACGTATGGAGTCAAAGGTATCACCCTTGAAGAGGGAGACGCCGTGGTCTCCTTGGCGATCCTCAGTCAAGGAGCGACGCTACTCACCGTATCCTCGGGAGGGTATGGGAAGCGTAGTGAAGTGGACGAATATCGGGTACAAGCACGAGGAGGTAAGGGGATTATCACCATGCGTACAAACGACAAAACTGGTGAGGTTGTCGGGGTACGACAGGTGACCGATGAAGACCATCTCATGTTAGTGACTGACAGCGGGAGAATCATCCGCTTGCGGATGGCAGAACTCCGGGTCATTGGCCGTAACACGCAGGGGGTGCGACTGCTTAACGTTGGCCCCGATGAGCGGGTTGTGAGCCTTGCGCTTTTGGCGGAAAAAGAGGATGACGTAGAGGCGGAAGAAAGTGTCGTAGTGATTGAAGAGACTGCTGCTATTACAGGAAATGTCAATCATATCGTAGAGGAGGAAGACCGATGAGTATTCAAGTTGGGCAAAAAGCCCCGGATTTCGCCTTGAAGACCAACAAAATGAAGGACTTCAAGCTTAGCGACCTGCAAGGCCAGAAAAACACCGTGCTCTTGTTCGTGCCGCTCGCCTTCACCGGTGGGTGAACGAAAGAGTTTTGCTCCGTGCGAGACAACATCAACTCTTTGCAAAACGAGAACACTCAGGTCGTAGGGATCAGTGTGGACAGCCCTTTTGCTTTGGATGCATGGGCTGCGAAAGAAGGATATAACTTTCCTCTGCTGAGCGACTTCAACAAGGAAGTGTCTGCTGCGTATGGTTCTCTCTACGAGAATCTGCTTGGTTTCCGGGGGGTCTCAAAGCGCTCTGCCTTCGTCGTCGATAAGCAAGGCACGGTTCAGTACGCTTGGATCACAGAGGACGCTAGCAAGCTCCCCGAGCTTGATCCGATTCGTGAATGTCTGCAGAAATGTGCGTAGGCTGCTGCAAAAGAGGGGCAGGCCGTCGCAGCCTGCTCCTACTCCCGGGGTTTCTTGGGGAGAAGCACCAGCGTCGCCATCGCCCAGATGCCAAAGATGAAACCAAGGACGGTCCAGAGATTCTTCGGGTGACCATTGTTGTGAGCGAACAGGCGGCACATAATGCCGTCGAGAAGATGGACCACCAGGGCAGTACCTAAGAGTGTGGAAAAAGAAAGATTGCCGCCCAAGACGCGCAAGCCAGTGAAATATCCCACAAGCACTTCGAAGCTCACTTCTCTTTTCCCTCCCAGGTAAGGGTTCTGCTATACCTGGACAGGGCCGTCCGGTAAAGCTTCCCCTTTTAACATGAAGGAAGAAAAAACACTTTTCGAGAAGATTTATGAAGCTGGCGAAGAGCAACTCACTCGCTTCGCCAAAGAGGTGATTGCCCACCCCGCCTTTTCTGCGGCGCTGGAGAAGGCATTTCGCAACGCTACAGTCACCAAAGGCAAGGTGGATCGGAACGTTAACGCCCTGCTTGGTCTTTTCAATCTCCCTTCCAAATCTGATTATAGCAAACTACTGGCTAAGATAGAGGCAGTACAAGGTAGTCTGGTGAACCTGAATATCAAACTGGATCGGTTACTTGCCTCAGGAGTTTTCAAAGAAAAAACCAAGAAGACTCCTCGTCGCAAGACCAAACGCTCTTCCCCCTCTCCTAGCTCAGGCGGACAGAGTTCCTCCTCCAGTTAGCAATGCTGATGATCTGCCGATATCCTCTCCCAGAGAAAGCATAAGGGTGCATTAATTAAGGAAATTCATCGTGGTATATTGGTGGACGAGAAACCGTGCGGTGTGCAGAAAGGCAGGAGATTTATGAAACAGCGATTCCTGGTGGGGATGTGGAGGATTGGGCTGATTGCTGGACTCATCGCTTCCTTTCCGATCAGCGGGTGGGCGTGGGATGAGGAAAATTTTTTCGCACAAAAAAGGTTGATCGCGCGCTCTTTTGTCTTGCCACAGAGTCCGCATGATCTGAGGGCGCAAACCATCATTGGTTCTCCACGCACATACATGGTACAGCCGAAGGATACCTTGCTCGATATCGCCCGTTACTTCGACCTTGGCTACAACGAAATCGCCGGCGCCTACCCGGATGTTGATCCATGGCTTCCTCATCCCGGGGATGAACTGTCAATACCAACCTTCTGGATACTTCCCAAGAGCGGGTACAGTGGTGTGGTGGTCAACATTCCTGAGATGCGCTTGTATTACTTCCCGCCACTGGAAGAGAAGATTAGCAACCGTCTCGTGATTACTCTACCCGTCGGCCTCGGACGCGAAGATTGGCCGACTCCCAAAGCGAAGTTTAAAATCCGCGGGAAAACTCCCAATCCGGTTTGGATCATTCCCGAGTCGATCAAGAAAGAAAGGATCCAGGAAAAGGGGTGGACCGAGGAGATGATTCCCGCTGGGTCACCCGACAATCCCATGGGGAAATATCGTATCGATTTGACCCTGCCCTTGTATGCGATCCACGATACGAACAATCCCTGGGCAGTCGGCCGCTTGGTGACCCACGGCTGCATCCGTCTCTATCCTGAGGACATCGCGCAGTTCTTCGATGTTATCCGCGTCGGTAGCCCTGGGGAATTTGTGTACCAACCGGTCAAGATCGGCATGTTATACGGCAGAGTCTATGCTGAAGTGCATGAGGATATCTACAAGCTTGTTCCGGATGTGTGGGAAGAGGCCCAGAAAGTCGTCCACGAAAGTGGCTGGGCAGATATGATCGATCAAGCCCGTCTCACAAAAGCACTGATGGAAAAATCGGGCGTGCCGGTGGACGTGACAAAAGGCGGCCATGCAGCCAGCCTCGCAGAGACCGCAGCCGCCGAGCTAGAGTGAAAAATGGAACTCAAGGTCCGCACCAGCAAAAAATACGAAGTCGTCGATCTTACCCAGCAGATCGCCGAAGCGGTACGGGTCGCACCCCTTGATGAAGGTCTCTGTAACGTGTACGTACCCCATGCCACTGCGGCGATCATCATCAACGAGAACGACGACCAGCAGATCGGCCTGGACCTCCTCGACGCCCTCGACAAGCTTATTCCCGAAGGGATTTGGCGTCACGACCAAAGCGATAGCAACGGTGCAGCTCATCTCAAAGCGGCGATCTTGGGACCAAGTGAGACCATTCCAGTCCGGAACGGACGGCTTGCGCTCGGCACTTGGCAAGCAGTCATGCTGGTCGAGTTGGACGGCCCGCGCGACCGGAAAGTGATTGTGACGGTCAGGTGAGTCGGCTACTTCTTGAGAACACCTCCTTTTCCTCTCGGTACTCTTTCCCTATAACCAGCGGTTATAAGCTGATCGACGCTTGCTTCCGGGGATCAACGATAATCCAGCGTCGCCCCCGTCCCATCAGTCGCCGGGCGTTTTCCTTTCTTGCACACCCCGCAACTCTCGCCCCTTCATGTTGCGTAGTCTCTTCCGCATGCAGCGGGGGCGAGCGCATTTCTTAGTCACGTCAGTAACATCACAGGGAGGGTAAAATGAAACTCTACGATTGCAAGATGGCGCCGAATCCACGGCGCGTGCGGATCTTTCTCGCCGAGAAAGGCGTGACGATCCCCACCGTCGAAGTAAGTATCCTCGACGGGGAGAACCTCAAACCTGAATACCTGCGCGTCAATCCGCGGGGATTGTTGCCGGTGCTGGAACTCGACGACGGCACCCGCCTCGATGAGACTGTGGCCATCTGTCGCTACATCGAAGAATTGCATCCTGAGCCGTCGTTGATGGGAACGAAGCCGCTGGAGAAGGCGATCATCGAATCATGGCAGCGGCACATGGAATTCGACGGACTGGCGGCGGTGGGCGAGGTGTTGCGCAATTCATTTCCCGCCTTCAGCTCTCGTGGCCTACCTGGAGTCACGCAGCCGGTGCCGGCCATTCCGGCGCTCGTCGAGCGGGGCACGGCCAGCGTCAAACGCTTCCACGAGCGGCTAGAGCAACGGCTGGGAGAGACGGAGTTCATCGCGGGCGAGCGCTTCAGCATCGCCGACATCACGGCGCTGTGTGCAGTGGACGTCGCTGGCCGGATCAAGATGTCGATTCCCGAAGAGAACAAAAACTCCCGACGCTGGTACGCAGCGGTGTCCTCTCGTCCCAGCGCGGCAGCGTAGCGGATAGACGACCTCTCTCACACGACCCGGCCCAACTTCGCGAGCACGCCGTAGCCATTGGTGGATGGGGTCGTGGTGCGCGGTTCGTGCCACACCGGCGTCGCCGGGTAGGTGGACAACCACACAGGGTGAAGGAAGGTTTGCATGAAATTTGGTCTGTTTTACCAACTCCCCTGCGCGCCCGAGCAAGATGAGGTGGCGCGCTACCACGAAACCATCGAGCAGGTCGTGTATGCCGACGAGCTGGGCTTTGATACCGCTTGGCTCGCCGAGCTGCATTTTTTTCAGTCGTTCTCGGTCATGCCCGCACCCCTGATTCTGGCTACTGCCATCGCCCAACGGACCACTCGCATTCGCTTGGGCACGGCGGTCACACTGTTGCCGTTGCATCACCCGTTGCGGGCGGCTGAGGAGGCCGCTGTGGTGGACATTCTGAGCCAGGGCCGTCTGGAGTTCGGCGTGGGGCGGGGCACCATTGCCCTGCACTTCCAAGGCTTCAATGTCTCGCGCGACGAAAGCCGCGAGCGCTTCGAGGAGGCGTTAACGATTATCGAACGGGCGTGGACCCAGGAGACCTGCGCGTTTGATGGCAAGTATTTTCACGTGCCGGAAACGACGGTCGTGCCCAAGCCGGTGCAGAAGCCGCATCCCCCGCTGCGCATCGCCGCCAATAGTCCTGAGACCGCGACGTTCGCCGGTGAGCATGGCTATCCGGTGTTCGTGGCGTCGCCGATCAACCCGTTTCCTCGACTGCCCGAACATATTGAGGTGTATCGTCGCGCGTTTCACGCGGCCGGGCACCGCGGCAAGCAGGAAGACGTTGCCGTGGCATTCCCACTCTATGTGGCCGAGAGCGAGGAGCAAGTGCGGCGGGAGGTCGAGACCAGCTTCATGCATTACTATCACACCATTACTCGCCAGGCGCGTTTGGCCGAGCGTGATGACTCGCCCTCGTATGCCTACCTGCGCGAGCTGCGCAAGCGCATCGACGCGATTACCTGGGAAGCTATCAGTACGACGATGGCGCTGTACGGTCCACCCGAGACCTGTGTGCAAAAGCTCAAGGTCGCGCATGAACAGTGCAGGATGAATCAGGTGATTTGCTGGTTTAACCCCGGTGGCTTGGTACCGCACCAGCAGGTGCTGGCCAGCATGCGTCGCTTCGCCGAAGAGGTCATGCCCGCAGTGCGGGAACTGTGAGGAGGGCAGCCGGAGGGGCACAGAACGGTTGAAGA
>JBGPOI010000069.1:0-14993 GCA_041487975.1 Binatia bacterium
CCGCTGTCAACCGTCCGTACTCTCTTTCCCCAGCTTTACCCTCGTTTAGTGGAGATCATCCAGCTCCTGGGGTCGAGCGGGTTAGTCATGACGCCCAACCATAGTGAACTGTCCGGTGAGCGTGCGGCCGATGTGCAGCTCTACGACCAGGCAGCCGCACTGCCGGCGGAAAAGCGCATTCCCCTGTTTCGTCTGGCCTGGGATGTGTCGTGTTCCTCCTTCGCCGGCCGCCAGGCGCTCTACGAGCGATTCTTCTCTGGCGACCCCTGGCGTCTGGCGGTGGCCCGCTATCAATCGTATCCGCTCAAAGAGGAATTGAAGCAGCGAGTGTGGGACTTCCTCGGCCGAACGGCAGAGTGGGATGCTCACCTGGGAAAGGACAAGTCAAACTAGCGGTCCCGCGGAAACCATTCTCCCATCTTCATGAGCAGAGAAAAATCTCCCTCCGCGCGGTACAGCCCTTCCTGTAATGCTTGCGCGCCGTCCAGCTCTCCTCGCACAATGCGCAGCCAGACAGTGTCCGGTGTGTGGACGGTCAAATCCGCTGCGGGCGCTATGCCCGCGAAGCTCTGGCACTTACCCCCTGCAATGCAGATGCAGTAATTGCCCGCCTCGGCGCCACTGACGCAGAATTGAATCGTCGCTCGCGCATCTCTTGCCGCTTTGCGGTCGAACACAAACGGCATCCCCATAATCACCGGCTCGATTGCCTGCGGTCGACCAGGAGGAAATAGCTTGAGATAAAGCGACGGTATCCAGAGAGAGGCCGGCATGCCCACCACGAAAAGCAACAGGTTCGGGTACAGCATGGTGAAGCGCCAGTCCTGTGGTGCGTGCAGGACCAACCCCGCTGCGGTGAAGAAAAGTAGAGCCCAGTACCCGGTCATCACTCGATTGATAGCGGAGAATTCTGGCAACTTCTGCTGCCAGCGCGGCGTCTGCCGTCGGGCAAAGTAATAGGTAAAAGTCTCTCGTCCCAACACGAGAGGGAGGAGAGCGACTAACCCCAATGTCGCAAACAGGACCGCCGCCGAATAATGTTGAAACAGGAACAGCACGGAATCCGTGCCAACGTACACTCCGAGTGTTCCCACGGCGAACATCGCCAAGAGACCAAAGTCGAATTGTTTCAGCTCTCCACAGCGATGGGCTAGCAGGGTGTATCCGCTCATCACCGCTAGTCCTACCAGCAGCGCGAAGCGTATGCCAGCAGGCGTGTACGCCGCTCGTTCGCATAACTGGAAGTACACGATCACGGCGACGAAGCTGCCGATGTGCATGAAGAAGATCCGCGCGAGGCGGCCATTCTGGGAGACCGACTCTGCAGCGCCAGGAGAAGAGGAAGTCATGGTGCGCACCCGCAGATTTTTGCCAGGAGAGAGAGAAAGAGCGGCGCTGCGCTTCTCGCCAGCGCCAAAGAAGAGAACGCGGCTACTGCAGTACGATCAATTGTCCGTGCACATGCGCCGGATGCAGCTGACATTTGATCTCAAACACGCCGACCTTGTCAGCAGTGAATTCGACCGTCTTCGTCTCACCGCGGTTCACTACTTCCTCGACCTTGAAATCGGGAATCGCAAAGCCGTGATTCGGCGGCTCAGACTTGATGTTATTGATCACCTTGATCTTCACGGTGTCGCCCTTGTGGACCACCAGAGTCGAAGGAACGAACACCTTGCTACCTTCGTACTCGATATTGACCACGGTAAACTCCTGCGGGCTGTCAGCACTTGCGCGTGGGACGAAGGCAACAGCGCCAAGCGCGAGCACGCCAGTAAAGACTCTGGCGAACGTCCGCCACACTTGCTTCATGAGAATCCTCCTGTCGTCAAGATGTTCTCAGTGAGCCACAACTCCTCAGCTTTTGCAACCAGCCGAAGGAGGTCGGAGGTCAGGAGTCAGGGGATATTCCCCTTGTTCGCCCCCTTCGACTTCGCTCAGGACAGGCTTCGACAAGCTCAGGGCGAACGAGACTTAAAGCACAAAGATTGGAGATTTCCCGTTCATGCTGAGCCTGTCGAAGCATGAACGGCTTTTTTTCGGCATCTATCCTACCCCCAGCCCCCGTTGCTGACCATTGTCTTTCACCTTGCTATGATGTACCTCTATGCAACGGCACGGCACCTTTTCCTTGGTCTCCGACTTCCAACCCCAAGGCGATCAACCTCAGGCGATCGATCAACTCGCCGCAGGGCTCAATCAAGGGCTGCAACAGCAGGTCCTGCTCGGCGTGACCGGGTCGGGCAAGACGTTTTCCATGGCGCATGTCATCGCCCGAGTGAACCGGCCGGCACTGGTCATGGCTCCCAACAAAACCCTCGCCGCGCAGCTCTACAGCGAGTTCAAAGATCTCTTTCCTGAAAACGCCGTCCGCTATTTCGTCAGCTATTACGACTACTATCAACCGGAAGCCTACGTGCCGCACAGCGACACTTATATCGAAAAGGACGCGGCCATCAACGAAGAAATCGACAAAATGCGCCACTCCGCCACCAAGGCGCTGCTGGAGCGACGTGATACTATCATCGTCGCCAGCGTGTCGTGTATCTATGGTCTCGGTTCGCCGGAGACCTATTTCGACTTGCTTCTGTTCGTCGAGGAAAACACTCCGGTCGAACGTGATGCCTTGTTACGCAAGCTGGTGGACATTCAATACCAACGCAACGACTTCGATTTTCATCGTGGCACGTTTCGGGTGCGGGGCGATGTGGTCGAAGTCTTCCCCGCCTATGAAGAAAGCAAGGCGATCCGCCTGGAGTTTTTCGGCGACACGATTGAGACGATTGCCGAGATCGATCCCCTGCGCGGTAGGGTGCTACGCCGGCTCGATAAAATCACTATCTATCCAGCCAGCCACTACGTCACCACTTCCAGCCGCCTGAAGAAAGCGGCGACCGGCATCCGCGCCGAACTGGCTGAACGCCTGGCCGAGTTACAGACGGAAAATAAGTTGCTCGAAGCCCAGCGTCTGGAGCAGCGTACTCTCTATGACTTGGCGTTGCTGGAAGAAATGGGCTTCTGCCCAGGGATTGAGAACTATTCTCGCCACCTCGACGGTCGTGCGCCAGGCGATCCCCCTTATACCTTGATCAACTATTTTCCCAAGGATTATGTGCTGTTCATCGACGAGAGTCATGTCACTGTGCCGCAGATTGGTGGGATGTACCGGGGCGACCGCTCGCGCAAGGAGACCCTGGTGGAGTACGGGTTTCGTCTGCCCTCGGCGTTGGATAACCGCCCGCTCAGCTTCAGTGAATTCGAGCGCATAACGGGGCAGACGATTTACGTCTCCGCTACTCCTGGGAACTACGAGCGGCAGCAGAGCACTGGGCGGATCGTCGAGCAACTAATCCGGCCAACCGGCTTGATCGACCCGGAGATCGTCGTGCGTCCGGCTAAAGCCCAGGTCGATGATCTGCTCGATGAGATCCGCAAGCGAGTGGAAACCGGCGAGCGGGTACTGGTGACAACCCTGACCAAACGGCTGGCTGAGGACCTGACCGACTATTATCAGGAACTCGGCGTCAGAGTCCGCTACCTGCACTCGGACATCGATACCCTTGAGCGAGTGGAGATCATCCGCGAGTTGCGCCGCGGCACGTTCGACGTGCTGATCGGCATCAATCTGTTACGCGAAGGGCTCGACATCCCCGAAGTGTCGCTGGTCGCGATCTTGGATGCGGACAAAGAAGGGTATCTCCGCTCAGAGCGCTCGCTGATCCAGACCATCGGCCGCGCCGCGCGCAACATCAACGGGCTGGTCATGCTGTACGCCGACACCATCACCGAGTCGATGCGGCGCGCCATTGACGAGACCTTGCGCCGCCGCCGTATTCAGGCGGCGTACAACAAAAAACACGGCATTACCCCGCAGAGTGTGCGTAAAGCCATCTCCTCACCTCTGGTGAAAATTTATGAAGCGGATTACGTGGCCGTGCCTATGGTCGCGGAGGACAACGAAGAGTATCTCTCTCCCCAACAACTCGCCACCCAGATCGAACGGACGAGGCAGGAGATGCGGAAAGCCGCCGCCGCCCTGGAATTCGAGCAGGCGGCCGAGCTGCGCGATCGCCTGCAGAGGCTGGAGCAGCGGGCGCTGGGAGTCAAACTGGAGCCGGGGACAGTCGCGCCGACCGCGCGCCCGGCTGAAGACACCAAACCTGCCGGCTGGGGCCGTCCCCCCGGAACGTCTCGCAGCCGCGGCGCCGGTAAGGCCGCCACTCGTGGCCGGGCGGCGCGCTGGCAGAGATAAGCAGAGGCTCAGGACTGGGGACTAGAGAAGACTGAAAAATGAAAAAACTTTCCTCCCCAGCCCCCAGTCCCTCACCCCCAGGAAATATGGTAAACCACAAATCCGACAAGTCTAAAACCACCTCCTTTCCCGCTCTCGCTCGCGCCCGCGCGGTGCTCGAGGCCGAAGCTGAAGCGATTCGCACGATCCCATTGGACGACCACTTTCTCCGCGCCTTGCAGATACTCAAAAACTGCAAGGGCAAGGTAATCACTACCGGTATAGGAAAGGTCGGGATCATTGCCGTCAAGGTCGCCACCACCCTCTCATCGACCGGCACGCCAGCCTGTTTCCTCCATCCTGGCGATGCCGCTCATGGTGATCTGGGCTTGGTGAGCAAACATGACGTGATGATCACGTTCTCCAACAGCGGCAAGACCCGCGAGGTGTTGGAGACTATTGCCCGCGCGAAGAAGCTCAACGGTATGCATCTCATCGCCATTACCGCCCACCGCGACTCGCCCATTGCCAGGCAGAGCGACGTGGTATTGTGTACTGGGAAGATCAAAGAACCGTGTCCGCTAGGGCTGACTCCGTCGGCCAGTACTACGGCCATGCTCGCGCTCGGTGACGCGCTCGCCCTGGTGCTGATGGAGAAGAAGAAGTTCACCAAGGCGGACTACGCCAAATTCCACCATGGCGGCTACCTGGGGAAGAAGGCGCGGAAGGAAGCGAGACAAGAGTCTCGGGTCTAGCGTCTAGGGTCCAAATTGTTTTGACTCCAGACTGACAGACTCTAGACGCTAGACTGCCTTACAGATCAAGCTTAATACTCAGTTCCCTGAGTTGCTTAGGCTCGACGGGGCTTGGCGCTTGCGTCATCAGGCAGACCGCCTTGGCGGTTTTGGGGAAGGCAATCACCTCGCGCAGCGACTCCGCGCCGGCAAAAAGCATGGCGAGACGATCAAAGCCGAAGGCGATCCCGCCATGCGGCGGAGCGCCGTAGGACAAAGCTTCTAAAAGGAAACCGAACTTGTCCCGCGCTTCGGCCTCACCGATACCCAGGCTGGCAAACACCCGTTGCTGCACGTCCAGGCGGTGATTTCTGATACTGCCGCCACCCAACTCCACGCCATTGAGCACCAAATCATAGGCCAGAGCCCGTACGTGGCCCGGGTCGGTTTCCAGCACAGGCAGGTCGTCTTCTCGCGGCGCGGTAAACGGGTGATGCATGGCCACGTAGCGCCTGGCCTCGTTGTCGTACTCCAGCAAGGGGAAATCGGTGACCCAGAGGAAGCGCAGTTCATCTTTCGGGATAAGACCGAGCTTGTCACCGAGATGGAGCCGTAAGCGCGAGAGTACGTCGCAGACCACTTTTTCCTGGTCGGCAACCATGAGCAACAGCTCGCCTTCTTTCAAGCCCAGCGCTGCGGCGATCCCACCTTTTTTCTCGTCGCTGACAAACTTGGCCAGCGGCGACTGCCAGCCGATGGCGGTTACCCGCACCCAGGCGAGCCCCTTGGCGCCGAAACTCACTGCGAGTGGATTCAGGTCGTCCAGTTCCTTGCGCGAGAACGTTGCGTTCGGCACGACGATCCCGCGAATGACCCCGCCTTTGGCGATCACGTCGGTAAAGACTTGAATATCGGTCTCACGAAAGAGTGCGGTCACCTCACGCAATTCCAGACCGAAGCGCGTATCCGGCTTATCGTTGCCGAAGCGCGCCATCGCCTCGGCATAGGTCAAGCGTGGAAACGCGGCCGGCGGCTCTACACCTTTAATCTCGCGACAGAGCCTCACCATCATCCCTTCGGTCAGGCGAAAGATGTCCTCAGGCCGAACAAAGGACATCTCGATATCGATCTGGGTGAACTCCGGCTGGCGGTCGGCACGCAGGTCTTCGTCGCGAAAACAGCGAACGATCTGGAAGTATCGGTCCATACCGCCGACCATGAGTAACTGCTTGAACAACTGGGGCGACTGCGGCAAGGCATAGAACGCGCCCGGGTTGACGCGGCTGGGGACAAGATAGTCGCGTGCGCCTTCGGGCGTGCTACGAGTCAGAAAGGGAGTTTCGATCTCCAGAAAGCCCTGGCCATCGAGATAATCACGCACGATCTTGGCCAGTCGGTGACGCAGCCGTAGATTTTCATACATCTGCGGCCGGCGCAGATCGAGGTAACGATAGCGCAGGCGAGCATTTTCAGCCAGGTTCGTGGAGTCGTCGATGGGAAAGGGCGTGGTGCGCGCCGGATTGAGCACCCGTAGTTCGGTTGCGGAGATTTCCACCTCGCCAGTGGGAAGGTTCGGATTCACGGTTTCCGTGGAACGTTGCGCGAGCACGCCGCGGACCGCCAGCACGTATTCCAAGCGCACATCTTTCGCCGCGGTATGCGCGGTGAGATTCACGTGCGGGTTACAGACAACCTGTACGATGCCGGAACGGTCTCGCAGGTCGACAAACGTCACCCCGCCATGGTCGCGCCGCGCATGGACCCAACCCATGACCGTGATCTCTTGCCCCACCTGCGCCAGGCGGGGCTCTCCACAATAACAGCTTCGCTCCCAGTTGCCTAAAGATTCCACAGATATAGCTCTCAGCTTTCAGCGGTCAGCCACAAAAGGACTGAGTCATGAGCAATGAGGACTGAGCAGGAAAAATAGGGGATCCCTCGTTCACTCAGTCCTCAGCACTCAGACCTCAGTCCTTATCTGCTGATGGCTGACTACTAACGTTACGAATTGCCTCGATCATGGCCGGCGCAGGCAGCGTCAGATCAATCGCCATAGGCCGATCGCTCTTCGACTGCATATCACGGACAGTGCCTTTGCCCGCGACCAGCTCGTTCTCGCCCAGGATCAGCACGTAGCGCGCGCCGAGTTTGCCGGCGCGCCGCATCTGCGCCTTGAGGCCGCGACTGCCGCTCTCGAGTTCGACGCGAGCGCCGCCCTGCCGCAGACGGCGCGCCAGCGAGAACGCCTGACTCTCGGCTGCTTCACCCAGCGGAACGATGAACAAATCCGGAGCAGGAGAAAGGTCGTGCTCCTGGGTCTGCAAGAGCATCACTAAACGTTCTACCCCAATGGCAAACCCGATACCTGGCACAGCCGGGCCGCCAAGTTGCTCGACCAAGCCATCGTAGCGCCCGCCTCCGCACACCGCGTTCTGTGATCCCAACCCTTGCGCGATGACCTCAAAGGAGGTGCGGCAGTAATAGTCCAGGCCGCGGACCAGACGCGGGTTCAGGGCAAACGCGACGTTTTCCTGGTGCAGATAGGCCTGCACGCGGGTAAAATGGTCACGGCAGGGGTCGCAGAGAAAATCCGTCAGCGCCGGCGCGTCGGCCATCGCTTGTCGACAGCCTGGTTCCTTGCAGTCGAGCAAGCGCAGAGGATTGCGCTGCAGCCGGGCATGGCAGTTCTCACACAGTACGGCCAGCTTGCTCTCGCCAAACGCTCGCAGGCTTTCACGATAGCGGGGACGGCAGGCAGCGTCCCCCAGCGAGTTCACATCGATCGCTACATCGAGACGGAGCGCGGTGAAAAAGTCATTGAGCATGAGCAACAACTCGGCATCGATCAGCGGATCGTCACGCCCGAGAATCTCGGCGCCGATCTGGTGAAATTGCCGGTATCGGCCCTTCTGCGGCCGCTCGCGGCGGAACATGGGACCAAGATAAAAAAGCTTGGAGACCGGTTCGCGGTGGGACAGGCTGTGCTCGATGTACGCCCGGATCACCGACGCCGTCCCTTCGGGACGCAGGGTCAGGGACGACTCATCGCGATCGGTGAAGGTGTACATCTCCTTCTCGACGATATCGGTGGTTTCCCCGATCGCACGGGCGAACAGTTCCGTCTTCTCGATAACCGGGAGGATGATCTCGGAAAACCCGTACGCGGCGAACGACGCACGAGCTTGAGTTTCCATCCTCTGCCATACGGCACTCTCTTCGGGCAGAATATCACGAAACCCTCTGACAGCAGCGATTTTCATTGACTCCTCGTGGGAAGTGAGGATTGTGCCAGAGGAGACAAGCGCAATCAATGTGGACGCGGCAGGGTTAGCTCTTCTCCGTAGGAGGCTGAGCCGGTTCGATAGCCGCCGAGGCGCGGTCCGCCTCTTGCTCCCAGCGACGGACGGAGAGCTGGGTCTGGATCCGCGCGAGCAGATCAGCATGGTTGACCGGCTTGACGACAAACTCGCTGACTCCCAGGGCCATTCCTGCCGCCCTGGTGGTCATATCATCCTTGGCGGTGACTAAGATGATCGGGAGCGCGGGAGAGAGCCGCTTCAGTTCTCCGCACACCTCGAGCCCATCCATGCCGGGCATCATGACGTCCAGGAGGATCACATCTACCGGGTGGCTGCGCACGGTCTCTAGACACTCAGGACCGGTATATGCCCGCAACACGGTCATCCCGCGACGTAAAAGCAAACGCGTCAGGATATCCACCGTGTCCTTATTGTCGTCCACGACCAAGACGGTAGCCGGAGAGGAAGCCTTTTCTTTGTCCACGGCCATAGAGTTGATCTCCTATCCCTCGTGGGAGTCGCCCACGTCATGATCCTCAGAGGAGAGCAGAGCGGCGGAATTTTTTCGGCGCCGGAGCTTGGCGATCAAGGTTGTCCGGTTAATCTTTAGTATCCGTGCCGCAGCAGTGATGTTGCTGTTCGTGTGCCGCAGCGCCTCATCGATGAGACGATTCTCGAATTGCTCCACTGCCTGCTGCAGATCCAACTCGCCATTGTTCAGGGCGGGGTTGGGAATCTTCTTCTCAGAGATGAAAGAACGGACGGAGGACGGAAGGTCTTCCGGACCGACCTGGCCATTGTCACTCAGGACCACCAGGCGCTCGACGAGATTTTCCAGTTCTCGCACATTGCCGGGCCAGTCATATTCCCAAAGATAGACCATCGTTTCCGCTGACAACTGGATCGTGCGACTGTACTTGAGGTTCTGTTTCTCCAGGAAGTGCTGGACCAACAGAGGAATGTCAGAGCGGCGCGCGCGCAGCGGTGGCAGGTGAATAGGAATAACCTGGAGGCGATAGAAGAGGTCTTCGCGGAACGCCCCTTTCTCGACCTCGACTGCCAGGTCTTTGTTCGTGGCCGCAATCACCCGCACATTGACCGACAAGGGCTGGTCTGCCCCGACCCGCCGCACCTCTCTATTCTGCAAGACGCGCAAGAGCTTAGGTTGCAGGGAGACGGGCATTTCCCCCACTTCATCGAGGAAGACGGTACCACCATCCGCGAGTTGAAACATCCCTACCCGCGCGGCCAAGGCTCCGGTGAACGCCCCGCGCACATGGCCGAACAGCTCGCTCTCCAGCAGTTCTTCGGGAATAGCCGCACAGTTAAGCGCCACGAAGGGACCCGCAGCTCGTGGACTGTAAGTGTGTACGGCGCGTGCCACCAGTTCCTTACCGGTGCCACTCTCCCCGGTAATCAACACGGTGGCGTCGCTGGTAGCCACCCGCCGGACCATGGCGTTGATTTTCTGCATCAGGGGATGCTCGCCGATGAAAAAAGAAGAAGACGCAGCCTGCATAATTTTCCCGGTTCGACAACCCATCTCAGTATTGCACAAAAGCGACTTTGACTACAACCCGATGCTTTAAAGAACGGAGCGCAGGTGCCGACAGGGAAAAGGGAAGCAAGGAGCAAAAATGAAAAGAGCGAACCAGGGTTTTGGTGTTGCTTGTCCCCTACTGCCCTCACGGGGCTACTCCCTCCCGTGGCTTGCTGCCCTAGCCAAACGAGGAGATGAACTGAGGGTCAAGAAAGTACAGAGGATCAAAAAACAGCTTGCTCAGGGGATCTACCACGTCAAAGCCACGGAGGTAGTCAGTGGGATTGCGCGGAGCGAAATCTCCTGGCTCCTGAGCATGGCGCCCGTTTGTTCGCACGGGGCTCGATAATTGTCATCGTCGCGACACCTCATAATTTGCTCTCACCTAGCGATCCCACAGTCAGCAGAAAAGCCTCCAATAAAGGGTCAGGTCTTGAATTATCAGTTTTTGGGAGTATCCTGCGGTCATGGCCAGACCGTTGCGTCTTACTTACCCTGGTGCTGTTTATCATGTGACCGCCCGCGGCAATGCCCGCCAGGCGATCTATCGCGATGACGCCGATCGTCAGGCGTTTCTCTCCGTCTTGGCGGACGTCGTGATGCGATACCATTGGCGGTGCCATGCCTACTGTCTGATGAACAATCATTACCACCTGCTGATTGAAACCCCGCAGGAAAATCTCTCCATCGGCATGCGCCAGTTGAATGGCGTCTACACCCAACGCTTCAACCGGCGTCATACACGAGGAGGACATATCTTCCAGGGTCGATTCAAAGCGATTCTCGTGGAACGGGAGAGTTACTTATTGGAAGTATGTCGCTATGTGGTGCTCAATCCTGTGCGGGCGAGGGTAGTCACGCGCCCCCAGGCGTATCGGTGGAGCAGCTATCGGGCCACGGCAGGGGTGGCGAAAGCGCCGGAGTGGCTGACCAGGGAGTGGATATTAGGCCAGTTCCACTCGCAGCGGCGACGGGCAGAGCAGAAGTACCAGCACTTCGTGCGAGACGGCATAAGCACGGCGTCACCTTGGACGCAGGTACAGGGGCAGGTCGTGCTGGGGCGGACGGAGTTCGTCGAGATGCTGAAGCCGCTGCTGGCCGACAAAGATCGGATGCAAGAAATTCCCCGGGCGCAACGATTGGTCGATCGACCAGCTTTGCGGGAGATATTGTCGGCCCAGCAGGTGACGACAAAGGATAAACGCGACCAGGCCATCTGGGCAGCGCATGTCCAGTCCGGCTACAGTCTCACGGCTATTGGGCAGCACCTCGGGCTGCATTACACCACGATTAGTAAGGTCATTCAGCGCCAGCAGAACAGACAGGCAAAGAAAAAGTGATAAGGCAAGACCTGACCCCAAATTCGAGACTTCTGGCGGGTGGCAAGGTTGATCCTCTAAAGAAAAGCAGGTTGCGCGCCAGCGCCGCGAAGCCCAATCTACGACGCTACGAGGCGAGCAGGCCAGAATGCCGGATTGCAAGACTTGACCCTATTCCCCTCTGGCCGTGAAACGTCGGTAGCACCTCCTCACCGAACAACCGGATGCAGTCCAGCACCCGCTCGCGCTCCGGTCCGGCAGGCAGACGGAAACGCATGACGACGTAGTCCACGTCGTAATCGCGGCTGTACATGGCCAGTTGATCGATGCACTTCTGAGGAGCAACTCTATGATGTGGTTTGCTCCTCTCCCCCTACCAGAGAATGATCGACTTGGTGGAGTGTCCTACCTGCCAGAACTCGATGCGCTGAGTCGTGATCTTGATCACTTTTCCTAAACGCTTGGCGTGGGTGTTGAATTGGGGATGCCGAAGGAAACGGGGAATATACACAGCCATTTCCGTAATAGGGACATCATAGTATGCCACGCAGTAGGAAAGATGGCCAAGGGAACGACGGTAGAAACCTCGATCTCGGGTATGGAATGTTTTCCCGCTGCCATGAAGGGCTTGCAGAATATGCTCATCCAACCAGCCAGTTCTGCCGAAGCCTGCTCCTACCTTATCGAGGGCAATTCGTCGGATTTTGAGTTGTGCAAAGACAGATTCGTCGAACAGCTCGTCAAGAACGTGGCGACTCACGCTGAGGCGCTCAACTGTTCTCGGTGGCGGGAGGCAGCGGCGGGACGGCCAGTGTAATAGCGCTGTAAGACTTCCGCCGCGAGATGCAGTGCCTCAACAATAGCCTCACGCGGCAGACCGGCACGACTGGCTAGCTCGTCAATAGTCAGACCATGAGCTGCCATCTCGATACAGTCGCGGACGAGCTTGCGTGTCCCTCTAAACGTAGGCTCCCCGTGGCAGATGCGGGGGTCAGAGATGATGTACTTGCTTATCTCTTTCTGTTGAACAGCTTTTTTCTGCATTATGATGGTCCAACTATGAGCAAGGCGCTCCTCTGTATTATCTGTCCACAACCAAAAATTGCAACAGGAGCGGTTCACGAACCGCCCCTACTTATTTATGAAACGTCGGCAACACCTCTTCACCAAACAGCCGGATGCAGTCCGGCACTCGCGTGTACTTTGGTCTCGCCGGCAGGCGGAAGCGTATGATCGCGTAATCTACATCGTAGTCGCGGCCATACATGGCTAGTTGTTCAATGCACTCTTGGGTGAACCGACCACGGCGTGATGCGAGAATTCGTCTGGGGAGTAAAGAAGAGGTGCTCCAGACTTGACCGAGTTACATATGACGCCGTAAATGTTCAGAAAGGCGCGTCCTAGCTGAATCGAGGCGGTAGTTTGGCAAAAGGGGTTTTCACAACAAAAGTCAATCCGACCTACGATGACCTGCCCGAGGTTCGTTATCATTTCCCCAAGACCTATCTCAATCAGGTAAAAGCCACTGTTGGCGATTGGATCGTTTATTACGAACCGCGGAGGCAGGATTCGGATCCTGCGGGACGAAGCGGTCGCCAGGCGTATTTTGCAACTGCGAGGGTGCAACGAGTTGAAGCTGATTCGCGCCTGGCCGACCATTACTATGCTTTTGTAACGGACTTTCTGGAGTTCGAGAATATCGTTTCCTTCCGGCAGGGGGAGAAATACCTGGAAAACGCTCTCATGAAGGAGGATGGAAGCACCAACAAGGGAGCCTTTGGTCGCGCCGTGCGGTTGATTTCTGAGGGCGAGTATCGACTCATCCTGCAATTGGGATTTGCTAAGCCCGCCGTCCGTCAGCTGGAATATGCCGAGGAGATGGTTGCTGAAGAACCAGAAGAGTATAGGCGGCCTACGATCGAGCAGTTGGTGTCTCGTCCGTTCAGAGATGCGGCTTTCACTAAAAATGTCAGAGCGATTTACGATTTTACCTGTGCCATGACTGGTTTGAGAGTTATCAATGGTGGAGGTCGACCCGAAGTCGAAGCTGCTCACATTCGACCTGTGGGAAATGATCATAATGGTCCCGATTCGGCGCGGAACGGTATTGCCCTTTCTCGGAGTATCCACTGGATGTTCGATCGTGGGATTTTCTCTCTGACAAACGAGCATGAAATCCTCATGGCGAGGAAACTTGTTCCCGATCCCATCAAACGACTCCTCAATCCTGACGGCAAAATCTTGTTTCCAGCAGATTCGAGACTCCATCCGCATCCGCAGTTCTTGCGGTATCACCGCGAGTACATATTCAAGGGCTGAAGAGAGCTGGAGGCGCGGAAGCCTCTTTCGGCTAATGGTCCGCGAGGTCGTGGAACGGTACGGCGGTGAAGTTCCCGGCACGAAAGATGAGCTGATGTCACTCCCTGGAGTGGGTGACTACGTTGCCAGTGCAGTGGCTTGCTTTTCAAAGGGCGAGCCGACACCCATCATCGACACGAACGTCGTCCGGGTAATCGGACGCATTTTTGGCCTGCGACTCGATGGAGAGGCACGGCGGCGCAAGGAGATGCGCGATGCCGCAACGATGTGTCTCGACCGACGTCAGCCTCGGCTTTATAACTACGCCCTTCTCGATTTCGCCGCGTTAGTTTGCACCGCTAGCGCCCCCCGCTGCACTGAATGCCCTTTTGGCCAGCGTGGCCTTTGCGAATATGCGCAGCGGAAAGAACGCTTGCCTCACTCACCTGGCTCGTAGCCACGTGCTTCTGCTCTGCACGCTAAAAAGGTCCCTTCGCGTCGGAATGGAGGGGGCTTCTTCGATGACGCCTGCTCAAGTTGCGGGCTACTGATGCAGACCGAGATCGCGCGGCCGCTGCTGTGGGATATTCAGTTGGCGGGGTAACGCCGCGGCAGTGCCTTTTCGCCGAACGGTGCTATGATGGCGACCAGGAAACACCTACACACCGGAAGGACGACGACCCCATGAAGATTACTCTTGAGCTGTCGCCTGCTACCGAGGCGCAGCTACGCGAAAGCGCAGCCCGCCGTGACGTTGATACGGTCCGCCGTCTGTTGGTGGAAGCCCTTACCCCGACTGTAGAGGCATTACTGCGAGAAGCACCTGACGAATTGACCGACGCCGAGTTTGCAACCCTTGCCGACCAACTGGCTGATGAACTCACCGCGTGCCTCGGGCCAAATATACCTTCGTTATCGGACTACGCGGTCAGTCGTGAGGGCATCTATGAGGATCACCCCTAGTCGTGATTTACCTTGTGGATACGAACGTCCTGCTACGGTTGGTTCGCGGATCGCACTCACCCGCTTCACCCAACGGTCCGGGCTGCTGTACGTAAGCTGCGTACTGAGGGGCATCGATTGCGAGCGACACCCCAGAACTTCGTCGAGTTTTGGAACGTGGCAACCCGGCCAACCGAAAGAAACGGGTTCGGTTTGGTACCTGCCGATGCCGACCGGCTCCTCCGCCTTGTGGAGCGGCTCTTCCCCTTGCTTCCGGATTCGCCCGCCGTGTACCCAGAATGGCGTCGGCTTGTGGTTTCGTTCGGTGTATCGGGCGTCCAAGTTCACGATGCTCGCCTTGTTGCCGCCATGATTATTCACCACGCGACCCACATCCTCACCTTCAACACAACTGACTTCGTCCGCTACTCAACGATCGGGGTCGTGGCTGTAGACCCGTTGACTGTCTAGATCGGGCCAGTCTCGGTAGGGTGCGCTTTCGCCCTGATGTACTTTTCTAAGCCGCCGAGCGCATGACCTTCGAGCAGAAACTGTCCCAGTGCTGGGATAACTTGATGGCACGGCGTTGCAGAAGGGGAGCGCCCGCGGCGCGCTTCCCGCGCATCCCAC
>JBGPOI010000070.1:0-14598 GCA_041487975.1 Binatia bacterium
CACCCTTTTAATGTACTCGGCTGCGCGTAGGATGGGTCGAGACCTACCTTCTCATCCTTCTTTGGGTATCAGTCTCACCCAGCCGTACTCGCTTGCACGCCAACGACCAACTCCTGCCCGATCCCTGCTAAGGCTTCCTCGATGCGCTGTATCTCAGAAGGCTGTTTCGGATCAAGTAAGCGCCGTACCTCTTTTACGTCACGGCCAAGGCGGCGGGCCAAGTCAGACTTGCCGATACCGGTTTCTTTCATCGCAAGGTAGAGAGCTACCTTGGCTGCTATCTGGGCGGGAATGGCAATAGCGTACTGGCCTTTCTGTTTGCATGCGGCCTTGGGGATATTCTCAGTACGCGCAATGCGACCAGCCACGGCTTCTGCCAGACAATCTGCGGCCTCGGCCAATGCCTCTTCTAAAGTCTCACCGTCTGTCCCGGCCTCTGGGAAATCCGGGAAAGTGACAAGAAAATAGCCGGCCTCATCACGCTCCACATCTGCCGGATAGACGAACTGTCGCAACACAAGACACCTCACTTACCTGATGTCGGCTTTGTCTAACCCGAGGTCTGACAACATCTTCTGAAGTAAGCCTGAGCCGATTTCTTTCTTGCGATCCTTCACAATGGTGAAGCGAGTGCCGAAATACAAAGTGGCGTGAGAGCCTTTCCCGCGCTCTGTGACGAGCCGGACAGAGACACCTCGTTCTCGCCCCAAGCGCTAGATCTTCTGAACAAATTCGCTTCCCTTCACTGCGTTTGGGATAGCAGAAATACGGAAAGGCAGCCAGAGATGAGACTCTAGCTACAAGTCCTGATTTTTTCCTCTGCAGTTTTCCCCTCTCTGCTTCTCTTCCTTCAGAAACTCCTTCCCCAGCAGCAATGACCATGCTAGGGTCGCGGGTATGGATCCTGCACGGCGTAGAGCTACCTACGAGGACCTGCTTCAGGTCTCCGACCTCTTAATCGCGGAGATTATTGACGGAGAGCTCATCACATCTCCCCGACCCGCGTCTCCTCATGCACGAGCTACTTCTGTCATAGGACAGGACCTTAGTCCTTTCGATCGGCGTCTAGGTAGTCCCGGCGGACCTGGTGGTTGGTGGATCCTCTTCGAGCCTGAGTTGCATCTAGGGTTGGACATCCTCGTTCCAGATCTCGCTGGCTGGCGGCGGGAGCGAATGCCTGTCCTTGAGAATGTCGCCTACTTTGAGCAAGCCCCAGATTGGGTATGTGAGGTAGTTTCGCCGAGTACGGGACGGCTTGATCGAGTGCGAAAGATGCCGATCTACGCCCGCGAGCAGGTCGGCCACCTGTGGCTAGTTGATCCACTCCTCCGCACGTTAGAAGTGTACCGCTTAGAGGGACAACAGTGGGTCGTCGCCAGCACGCATGGCGGTGCGGAATCAGTGCACGCCGAGCCATTCGCAGCGGTCGAATTGGATATGAGCCGTTGGTGGCTGGGCTGAGGACGTCAGCACAGACCGCGAAAAGAGCTTAGGGGTCAGGTCTTTCCTTTTGCTTCAAGAACAGCTATCGACCCCCTCACGCACTACTCCGGCCAGAACTCCGCGTCCAGTACTTGCTCTGCGGTGAATGGGCAGTGCGCCGGAAACGTCTCGTCACTCAACTCCGTCTCGTCGGTCGCATCGGCCTGGGCAGCCGGATACTCGTCATCGAGCATTTGAGGAATTTGCGCTGCTAGACTTGGACTGTCACGGAGGAGCTTCTGGATCTCGAGTCGTCCATTACGGATAGACTGCCGCCAAGAACTCCCGCGCCTCTCCGGTTGATAGCACCACTTAAGGAGATGCAGTGTAACGTTGCGAATATAGCTCTCCAGCGCCCGGCGCTCGCGTTTCCCCATGTCCTCCAACTCCTCTGCGACATGCACGATGTCAATCTCGGCAAACCGCCGCTGTCGTAACAGCGCAGCTGTAGCCATTGCCCAGGCGTAAAAATCCTCGTCATACAGACAGGGGTCAGGGTGGCGTGGGGAAGCTGCCGTACTCATGGGGAACAAACCTCCTGTCGGACGTCTCTCTTGCACGAATGTACGCTTTCTCTTCTCTTCCGACTACTCCGCACGTTCTACAGCTCGAAGGCTCCGTTGGTTCCAAGCCAGTCGATCAGGTCACCGTCGCCTGTGGATTAATTCTTTACAGATCATCAGCGCGCCCCTACGCTGGTTCGTTGAGAATCAGTACAGCACCTGTTCTTCCTTCAGCCGGGCGATCTCTTGCGCGGAATAGCCCAGCAGGTCCCCCATCACCGAGTCAGTGTCAGCGCCCAGCAGCGGGGCTGGAGCTTGCACGCCGTTCGGAGCGTTGGTGAAACGCCAGGGAATGCCGGCGTGGGTCTGCATACCGACTTCCGCGTGTGGCAACCGAGCAAAAAAACCGCGCTCGTTGAGGTGGCGATCCTCCGCCAGGTCTTTACTGTTCATCGACGGGAACGCCGCCACGCCAGCCGCTTGTAAAGTGTGGGTAACATCCCATTTCCCGCGCTGCTCGGTCCAGGCAGTAAGGATCACTTCTAGTTCTTCTTCATGGGCTTTGCGAGCCGCGGCAGTATGAAAACGCAGATCTGTCGCTAGTTGCGGTTGTCCAATCGCTCTGCATAGGGCCTGCCATTCTTCATCTGTACCACAAGCAATGGTCACCCATTCATCTTCACCCGTGCAGCGGAAACAGTTGTGCGGCGACATCCACGGGTCGCGGTTCCCCATGCGCGCCGGCTGGGCGCCATTCATCGCGTAGTCCATCCACCCTTCGTGCACCAGGGCTGCTACAGCTTCCCACAGTGACACGTCAATGTACTGGCCTTTGCCGGTGCGCTTGCGCGCCGCCAGAGCCGCGCAGATCGCCACCGCGGCGTTGATCCCACCGTTGGGATCACCATAAGAGATCCCTACCTCCTGCGGCGAACCACCAGGATAGCCGGTTAAAGACGATAGACCGGTGAGCGGCGCAACCGCCGGTCCATAGCCCATGTACTTTTGTTGCGGGCCGGTGTGACCGTAGCCAGCGATCGAGGCCATGATGATGTCGGGCTTGAGCTGCTTCAGCTCTTCGTAACCCAACCCAAGGTGTTCCATCACGCCGGTGGCAAAGTTCTCGACCACCACATCACACTTTATGATAAGTTTTCTGACAATCGCAATGGCGTCGCGTTTGCTCAAGTTCAGCAAGAGACTCTTTTTTCCCTGATTCCACTGATTAAAGTAGCCGGAGCGATTGAGGCCGGGGCCCATTCCTGACGGATAAATGGGCACGCGCCGTCCGAGATCTGGCCGTACTTGTGACTCGATCCTGATAACCTCAGCTCCCAAGTGGGCGAGATGCATGGCACAGAAAGGACCAGCCCAAGCCCAGCTAAAGTCCGCTACCCGCACTCCCCGCAGAGGAAGACGGGCTTGGGAAGTCCGGAGTCCGGGGTCTGGAGTCTGGAGTCCTTCAGGATTTGCTGTGACTTGTCTGAGACTTGCCTTGACTTCTTCGTTGTGTTCGCCCAGCAGCGGAGCGGGTCGGCGAATCTTCCACCACGGTTCACGCAATTGATAGGGCGATCCTAGGTGGGTGAGCGTGCCGGCTTGCGGATGGGTCACCTCGACAAAAAAGTTCCGGGCGCGCAACTGTTCTTGTTGTGCTAGTTGGATCATAGAAAATACCGGCGAGAAACAGATTCGCCGCTCCTGTCCAGCGCGCCAGAGATCTTCAACTTTCCACTCCTTGATCCACTCTTCCACATACGGCTTGAGGACGTCCGAGTTTTCAGCCCGAACGAATGGATCTTTAAAAATCTCCCAACTAGCCCACTCTGGGTTGCCCATTAACTCAACCAATCGCTGCCATTGGTCTTGTTCGACGTTCACGACAAAGATGAGCCCATCCTGGCACTGATAGATACCCCAGGGATAAATGAGGCGCTGCCCCAGGCGCGAGGCGACTTTGCCCTGATAGGTGTAGTAGACGAAATTCTGCTCCAGAAATGAAGCGACGAACTCCTGGACAGAGAGATCGATATGCTCCCCGACCCCCGTTTCCAGAGCCTGATAGTATGCACCCAAGGTCGCCACGGCCGCGGCCAGACCGCCCTGAAAATCGGCTTGCTGCCCGAAAGCTTTCAAGGGAGGCAGATCGGGTCGATCTGAAGCGCCAGGGCTGAGCCAGGCCCACCCTCCCCCATGCGCCAGAGTGATTTCGTGCGCTTTATAGTCACGGTATGGCCCGGTGAGCCCAAAAGGCGTAATCGAGCACATCACCAAGCGAGGATTGATCTGACGAAACACTTCGTAGTTGATTCCTAGCTCGGACATCAACGGCGGAGAATAGTTGTGAATGAGGATATCGGCCCAGGCGATCAAACGCTGGAGTTGCTCTTTGCTTTGATCGTGCCGCAAGTCAAGCCTCACTCCACGTTTGTTCGTATTCAGGGCGAGGAACAGACCGCTCTTTTCCGGATGTGATGCGCCGGCGGGAAAGGGGCCACGTTGCCGTGCCCGATCTCCTTGCGGTTCTTCAAGCTTGACGACGTCGGCTCCCAAGTCAGCCATCAACTTGGTGGCATAGGCCGCCGACACCAGATGTCCCAGTTCAAGAACCCGTACTCCTTCGAGCCCCTGCATTGCTTGTCCCTCCTCTCTTTCACAACCGAGGCTTGCGCAGGCTACCAAGGGCGTAGCCACGAATCAACGGCGTGCTCCCTCCCGGCTTGCTTCAGAAGTGTTAGAGGACTATTGAGCAACTGAGCGAGGAGGATGCCATGACTTTCCAAGAAATGTTAAAAGAACGCCTCTCCCCTACGGACTGGCAGCGGCTGCAAACCTTCACTGCCAGTATGGCACCGGAGCGGCGCGCAGCGCTGATGCAGTTCATCGCTCAACGCGAGACCCAGGCGCCAGCGGTCGGTGACCAGGCGCCGGACTTCGAGCTCCCGCGGCTCGATAGTGCCGAGCGGGTACGGCTCTCATCGTTTCACAATCACCAGCCGGTGGCGCTGATTTTTGGCAGCTACACCTGACCGCCCTTTCGTGCCCAGGCTGGGCAGCTCGAAGCCCTGTCCCGCCGCTTTGGTGAGCAAGTCGCATTTTTCGTCATCTACATTCGTGAAGCGCATCCCACCGATGGCTGGCAAGTTGAGAGCAACGAACACGACAGTGTGTTGTACAAGCAACCCACGACCCTAGCGGAACGCACGGAGGTCGCGAGCGTCTGCACGTTGCGGCTCGATCTCTCCATCCCCACGCTGATTGACGATTTGGACAACTCGACGGACCTGAAGTACTACGCCTTGCCGGATCGCTTGTATCTCGTAGGGCGCGACGGACGCATCGCCTATCGTGGCGCGCCTGGGCCCTTCGGCTTCATCGCCGCGGAGTTGGAGCAGGCGATCGAGCGCTATCTGGCAGAGGAAGGCTGAGGCGCACATATTAGAGAAGGAAGGCAATTCGGTTGCCTTTTGTTTGTGAAACGAGGGCTTTGGGTGCAAGCCGCAGAGCAGTGACATGAGAACGGCAACAGAACATTGCTATATCGTCACGGACGACCACATCCTCAGTGGCGAGCCTATCATTAGGGACACGCGCACTCCCGTGCGAGCGATCGTTGAGTTGTGGCGGTTAGGTATTGCACCCGAGGAGATTCCCAACCGTTTACCTCACCTGACCTTAGCGCAGGTCTTTGATGCACTGAGCTATTACAGTGACCATCAGGATGAAATCAACGTGCACATCAAGCGCAATCGTATCCCTGAGGAATTGATTGATCCCTACATCTGATGACAGGTCGATGACGCGGAACGGCGTCCATGTGGACGCAGACGCAGACACACACGCCTCCGCACCCTTCACTTCATCCCCGCCTGGCGCAGGGCGGCAATCATGCGCTCGACTATCGCTGGATCTTTGTAGGGGAAACCCTTCACAGCCTCTAGAGACCAATTGGGATTAATCCGCAGGACCTCTGCCACCTCACGGCGTGGACTACGGAGGGGAAGTCCACCAGGAAGGCGTCGCCTACGGTCTTGATAACCGCACCTTGGTGCTCAGCCACGGCCTGCTGGATGAGTTGGTTATGGGTTTCCAGCAGCCGCAGCATGCGGCTTCGCTGGCGCCCATCTGGCGGCTAAAGCCCACCATGTCGGTGAACATGATGGCAGCCAGCCTGCGGGTCTCGGCCTGAGCCATCGAGCGGGGTCCTCCCTCGTGGGGCGATTATCCTGCTGGCTCCTACTGTCTGTCAACCGGCATAGATCCAGTCTTATGGAATCCCTAACAGCTTGTGTGTCTGTAGACTCAGCTTCCACTGCGGATGCTCAAGGCAGTAGCGTAGGGCGAGTTGCGTATTGCGTTCTCGCTCCGGTCCATCCATCGGCTGTAGGAAAAAGTGGCGGAAATCGAGCTGGGCGAAGCGCGTCGGTTCCGCCCCTGCCTGAGGAAAGACGAGTTTGAGTTCGTGCCCGGCGCGCAAAACCAAGTCGGTCCCAGCCTTGGGACTGACACAAATCCAATCTACCCCGCGCGGTGGCAGTCGTGTCCCGTTCGTCTCGATCGCCACCTCAAAGCTAAAGTCATGGAACGCGGCGACAAGGTCATCATCAAGCTGTAGCAAAGGCTCACCGCCTGTGCAGACGACGAACGGGCGAGCAAGTGAGGACGGCGGAGTTGGCCATGCGGTGGCGACCGCTAGCGCCAATTCGCGGACTGACTCAAACCGCCCTCCGTTGCAGCCATCCGTACCGACAAAGTCGGTGTCGCAAAACTGACAGAGCGCCGTGAGGCGGTCCTCTTCACGGCCCGACCATAGATTGCAGCCGGCAAACCGGCAGAAAACCGCCGGGCGTCCCGTATTCGCCCCCTCACCCTGGAGCGTATAGAAAATCTCCTTGACTGCGTAGCTCATTTTTCAGTTCCCTCTTCATGGGGGTGAAGTCTGAACCGGGCTGAGGGTGAGAGGCTGGGGATTGGAAAGGCCAGGAAGAGCAAAGAACTAAGAGTGAAAAGTTAGAAGTCGAGGATGTTTAACCCTTCAACTCATCACTCATTGCTCTTCACTCTCCACTGAGCGATAGCGACGGGCGCTACTTCTTGGCCGCGCCCAGAATGGATTCCTTGAACGCCTTGGCGGCAGTGAAGCCGACCTTTTTGCGGGCAGAAATCTTGATTGGTTCGCCCGTTTGCGGGTTGCGCCCGGTTCTGGCCTTCAGTTGGCGCAGGCGAAAAGTCCCGAGATTCGGGATCTTGAGCATTTTGTCTTTCTTGACGGTTTTGGCGATGAACTCGACCAAGTCTGTCAGGTTCTTATCTGCCTGGCGATTGGGGACTCCGCCCCAGGTCTCGGCTAGTTTCTTCACCATTTCGGATTTTGTCATGGTACCAACCTCCTTCCTGATGTTATCCCTAAATTCAACCTTATCAGAGGAGAGTCAGGGAACGGAATGCACCGTGTTCCCATCGTTCACTCCTCATCTTCATCCTCGTCTTCGTCTAGTTCGTTGTCGTCCTCCCAGTCTTCGTCTTCGTCCCAGTCCTCCTCTTCTTCCCACTCATCGTCCTCCTCTTGCAGGTCGAGCCAGAGGGCGGTTGAGTACGGGGGTATCATCATCTTTTCCTGTGGCGAGAAGGGGCAGCATGCAGCGGTAGCGGAGACAGTCATAACCGCCCAACGCACCCGCTTGTGGTCTCCTTTACCCAAGGGTCAGAATTGGCACCTCAGTCGCCACCCCAGGAACACCCTTTCCCTGCCAAGCAGCAAGGTAGTGGGTCCGCGCCTCTTCGTCGGTGATCACCTGGCGTTTGGTTTGCGGATCGTAGAGTTTCCCCAAGCCGCCGACCATCGGGTGGAGGCCGCGGCGATAACTATAGGCCCAATAGAGAAACTCACGCGCCATGCTATCCCGCGCCTCGAAGTTCAACCCGCGGCCACCGGCAAAGGTCAGCGTGTTCTTCAGCACCCGCCACGGCGAGTAGAAAATCGTGTAGGCGTCGCGATAGGCTTGGTAGATCTCTTCGGCAGTCATGGTCGGGTGGTGCGAGACCACATGATCAGAGTCGTACCAATTGAAATCCCAGTCGCTGATCGTCCCCTCGGCCACCGCTTTATCGTGATCCTCGGTTCCGGGAAGCGGGGTCACGATGAAGAAGGAAGCCAGATCCACACCAACCTCGATCAGGTCGAGCGCAGCCTGACGACCGCTGTCGGGGGTATCAAAGGGGAAGCCGAGCATGTAACCGCAGTGCACGGCGATGCCAGCCTTGTGCCAGTTATTCACCACCCGGCGGTACTTCTCCAGCACACGGCGCTTAGCCTCAACCGATTCGAGATTCCGCTCGCGCCGGTCGGTATTCTGGAACTTGGTGGCAGCCATCAGGTTCTGCGGATTGAAAGACTCAAACCCGACAAACGCGCAGTACCCGCCCGCCTCTTTGACCAGTTCGACGAACCGCCGACTGCGCTGATGTTTGCTGCTGTCCGCTTCGCCCGGACGGAGGTCCACATGCCCACCGGCGTCGATGTCCACCTGCATCATGAAGTTGACGTGCCGGCCCTGGCGCCGTAGCTCGGCCATGCCCAGCAGCAGTGGTTCCCACTGCGGGCTGCGGAAGAAGTCGTCATCCACCAAGAAGAGGGTGTCGATGCCGTGATAGTCGGCCGCATCACGGATCCAGTTGATGGCGAACTGCGGATCGCGGGCGCGCATCGTGCGACCCATGACGTTCTTCACGCTGCAATAGGAACAGGTGAAGGGACACCCGCGCGAGGTGTCGAGCGTGGTCATGGTGTAGTTGGCGAAACGCGTGCGGTAGCGGTCATCAATCGCCGGCAACTGCACATCGGTAATCTCCGGCACCAAGATCTCGCCCGTGCCGGTTTTGGCGCGGATGCCGGAGGTCACGCTGTAATGGAGTTGCAGTTCGCCGCACAGATAGTCGTCGAGAATTTGCACCCAGGTGCTTTCCGCCTCGCCGACAACCGTGGTTACTCCGCAACTGTTGAGAAACGTGCACGAGTCCGGATAGCCACTGACATGAAAGCCGCCCATCAACACCGTGAAACCGGCAGTCACAAATTGTAACGCCAGATCTCGGCCACGCGGATACTGATTGGTCTGCACGCCGGCCAGGCCGATCAAGACCTCAACATCGTCTTCTTTGCCTTTGTCTTTAATCGCCTGGATGGTGTCGGTATTGAGGGGGCCGTCCACGACCTCGTCCCAAAGAACGGTTTCGACAAAAACATTCCGTGACGCGCGCAGACGGTTGTACTCCTCGTTGAGCGCCGCCAAGGCCGTGAGCGTGTTGTTGGGCAAGACTCCTTTCCAGAAATGCAGCACGAACCCTTGCTCGTCATACTTGGAGGGCTTGATAAAATACACGCGCACCGTGCGGCATGGGATTGCTTCGCGCGCGGTCTTCCGTGCCACCGGCAGGGTCGAGTCAGCGTCAGCGAGCGCTTCCGGTCCGGGCGTGAGCAAGGCGCTGGCCGTCGCCAGCGCGCGCGCTTCGCGCCGCACACTACGCCACCCCTTCCTCCATGCACTCCCGGCTGTCTCTTCCCTTCCTAGCGATTTCACCATAGATTGTCCTCTTTCCTGAGCCCGACTTGTACGCGCCGGACCAACAAATGTCAACAAAATCAGTGGTACATTTCGACGAACTCGATCATGCCGAGTTGCCGGATCTCCTCGAACAAGCGGCCTTTGACCTCCTGCACCGTCTCCAGCTTGAGCACCTCTTGGGTCAGCCGTTGGGCGCGGGCATACGACAGCGAGCGGATGACTCGTTTGATCACCGGGACGAAGAAGGGCTCCATGCTCAGTTCATCCAACCCCATGCCCAGCAGCAGCAAGGTGCACAGCGGATCGGCAGCCATCTCCCCGCACATGCTGACCCGCCGCCCAGCGCGCTTGGCTGCCTGGACCGCGCAAGAGATCGCGGCCAGTACAGCCGGGTGCAAGGGCTCGTAGAGAGGCGCCACTTTGCGGTTATCGCGATCCACGGCGAGCAAATATTGGATAAGATCGTTCGTACCGATGCTAAAGAAATCGACTTCCCTGGCCAGACGATCGGCCAACCAGACCGCCGCCGGCACCTCGATCATCACGCCGATCGGCATCCACGGATCGAACGCCTTACCCTCCTGACGGAGATCCTCCTTAACCTGGGCCAAGATTTCTTTTACTTGCAGAATCTCTTCCACGCTCGAGATCATCGGAAACAAAATCCGCACCGGTCCGTGGGCGCCGGCCTGCAGAACCGCGCGCAATTGCACCTTGAAGACGTCGGCCATCTCCAAGGAGATGCGAATAGACCGCCAACCAAGAAAGGGATTATCTTCGCGCGGGAGCCGCAGGTACGCCGGATATTTGTCCGGCCCCAAATCCAGAGTGCGAATCGTGACCGGTTTGCCGCCCATACCCGTGAGCACACGGCGGTAGAGGTCGAGTTGCTCCTCTTCTCCGGGAAAATCGTGATATGTGAGAAATGGCACCTCCGTGCGATAGAGGCCAACGCTCTCGGCCCCGTGTCGCTGGGCGAAGGTGAGGTCGCTCAGCAATCCCACGTTGGCTCCCAGCTCCACCCGCACGCCGTCTCGGGTTTCCGCCGGCAGATTCCGCACTCCCTCCAGATCGCGGTTAAAGGCACGGTACTCGCGGTCGAGCCTTTCATACTCGCGCACCACTTCGACGCCGGGATTGATGTACACTACGCCAGAGTTGCCATCGACGATCAGCGTATCTCCCTGCTGCACGAGTTCGGCATGCTCGACGCCGACCACAGTCGGGATTTCAAAGGATTTGGCCAGGATCGAAGCGTGTGAGGTTGCCCCACCACTCGCCAGGACGACCCCTTTCAAATGGGCGTGATCGACCAGGCACAGATCCGATAGACTCAGTTCTTCAGCCACTAAGATCAGGCTCTCGCCGTCTGGTCCTTCCTTTTCTTCCAGTCCGAGCAGGTGACGCAGCACCCGCTGGCCAATATCGCGAATATCGGTCGCACGGTCGCGGAGATATTCATCGCCAGCGTGACTCACAGCCTCAACGTACTCTTCGACGACTTTCTTGAGGGCGGTTTCCGCCGCGTATCCTTGTCGGATCAAGCCCTCGATTTTGTCAGTGAACCCAGGATCTTCCAGCATCATACGATGGACGTCGAAGATGGCGCGGTCGACCTCGGGCAGACGTTCGTGGACGCGCGCTTTCAGAGCCTCGATCTCCACAATCGCCCGCTGCACGGCAGCATGGAATTGCCGCACCTCGGACTCTGGGTCGTCGGTGTGACGTTCGCTAAGCGCGTGAAAGTGGATTTGCGGATGGATAATGTGGGCCTGGCCAATGCCGAACCCGGGTGACGCACTGACCCCGGTCAGCCGCATGCGGCTCGCGCGGCCCCCTGTTTTCGGCTTTTCCGCACGCTCGCGCTCGTAGACGTTGAGGCGCTTGATGGCCTCAATCATGCGTGTACGGTACTCTTGATGCTCGCGTTCCTTGGTCTGCAAGGTCTCCTGTAATCGCGCCTGGACGATGATACTGCGCACGTGCGCCGAGATGGTCTTGAGCAGCCTCACCTCGGTGGGAGAAAACCGTCGTCGGCTGCGGCTCTGCACGACCAACACGCCCAGCGGGTCGTGTTTCTCCAGCACCGGGAGGCCGAGGAACGAGTGGAAGCGTTCCTCCCCGGTCTCGGGAAAATACTTGTTGCGCGGGTGGGTCATGGCATCGGTGACCACCACCGGTTCCATGCGCTCAATCACCAAGCCGGTGAGCCCTTCGTCCACGTTCATGCTTACTTTGCCGACCGCAGCTCGGTCCAATCCCGTAGTCGCCCAGAGCGTGAGCCTCTTATCCTTGGGGTCAAACAGATACAGGGAGCACACGTCGGTGCCCATGCGCTCGGCCACAGTCTGGGTGATATTCTCCAGGGTCTCTTGCAGGTCGTGCGAGCGGGCAATCAGGGTGCCGATATCCTCAAGCAGCCGCAAGCCATGGCTGCGCTTAGGCGGAGTCTTAGGGCGTGCGGGTGCCTTGGCTCGTGTTCGAGGTACGTCACGCTTCAGAGCGGTGTTTTTCGGAGACCGTTCCATGAAGGCACCAGAAGGCGCAGGCATCATACACGAGAGCCTGTGCCGCCACAAGGCGCAAGCTCGCAGAAAAAGGCCAATTTGTGCCGTCAATTAGCGTAAAACGCTATGGCACGAAGCCAGCACGATGATTCAAAGGTGCATGCCCCTGGCCGATCAGGAAGCCGGCGGTCATTGCCTGGGTCACAAAGGTCTTGGCCGTGGCGACCGCCTCGGCAACGTCTTGACCCTTGGCTAGACCGGCGGTGATAGCCGCCGAGAAGGTGCACCCGGCGCCATGGGTACAAATTGTGTCTAACTTAGGAGAAACGTAAGCACGAAAGGAGCGTCCATCAAACAGCAGGTCGCAGGCTTCTTGCTCCAGGTGTCCACCCTTGACCACCACACAGGCCGGACCGAGAGCTTTGATGCGGCGGGCCGCTTCTTCCATACTCGTGCGGTCGTTCACCTCCATCCCGGCCAGCAGGCCGGCTTCGTGCAGGTTAGGGGTCACAACCAACGCGAGAGGGAGCAGGATCTCAGCCAAAACTTGTCGTGCTTCCTCGCGCAACAGCGGATGGCCGCCCTTGGCCACCATTACGGGATCGACCACGAGTTGCCGCAGTTGGTGTTCTTGAATCTTCTGGCTCACCATCCGGACCAACGGAATTGAAGAAAGCATACCCGTCTTGGCGGCATGGGCACCGATGTCTGACAGCACGCTGTCAAATTGCTGAGCAACAAACTCGGGGGACAGTTCGACAACCGCTTGCACGCCGAGGGTGTTCTGCGCGGTCACGGCGGTGAGGACGCTGGTGCCGTACACATTCAGCGCCATGAAAGTCTTCAGATCGGCCTGGATGCCGGCTCCGCCGCCACTATCTGAACCGGCAATGGTTAGGGCTTTTGCTAAAGTCGTCATTACAAGGTTACCCCTGCGCCATTCTTTGACTGGGAAGGGCTAGTGTCAACCGCAGATGTTGGGTGAAAAGGGGAAATGGGGAAAAGGAAAACGATGAAGAATAGGGAAAACTTTATCTCTCCTCGCCCTTTCGCCGTTTCCCCTTTTTGATTAGGGAAACACGCGCATCTGGCCGACGTTGAGCCCGTGGCCCGGCTGGTAGCGACCGGCTTTCAATTCATCGATCAGCTCGCGCACGCTGGAGACTGTCCGTTCGAGTATCGTCACTGCGCAACCCAACGATTGCGCCGAATGGCTGTCGCTGCCGCCAATCCCTTTGCGCCCGAGATGCTGGGCGACGGCATGAGCGAAGAGATTTTCTTGCTCCGAACAGGCGCCGTTCACCACCTCAATGGCATCGATATACTGGAGCACCTCAAGCGCGCCGCCGCCGGACGCCGGATCGTTGGCATCGATCGGCGGAGTCTTATGGATAAACTGAAAACGAGGATCGAGCTTGTAGCGATAGGGATGGTTGGCAATGAGAAAACCGCCGACATCATTGATGATCCGGCGTAACTCTTTCACCTTATAGATGCCACCGACATACTGATCGAGACCGAAGGCGCCGACATGACCCCACTCGGTCGTCACCTCGATGCCGCGGAAGAGGGTGACTCCACGCTCGCGGGCGTAGTCTTCAATCTTCGGGTCAGCCCAAGCGTTATCGTGCTCGGTGATACACACCCCGTGCAGGCCGATCTTCTGCGCCTGCTCAACCAGGGCAAACGGGTCGAGGTTGCTATCTGCGCTACCGCGCGTGGTGTGAGTATGGAAATCGATGAACATAATGCCTGTCTCTTCCTCTCCCCTCGCTGCAAAAGAGTGAGGGCATCTCTATACCGTCTTCTTCTCCAAGGGGCAAGAGAGTGAACGCTCGTTCATACGGGGTTGCCGGGTCCTTTTCACCTCATTAGGGTAATCGTTATGGATAAACCGATTCTGATTCTACAACACTTCTGGTGCGAAACCCCGGGGGTTTTTCTTGATGTGCTGAACGAGCGAGGTATTCTTGTCGAGACCGTGCGGGGGTTCATGGGTGAAACTTATCCTACCGACCTCTCCGCCTACAGCGGCGTGATCGCCATGGGCGGGCCGATGGGGGTAGACGAGGAAGACCGCTATCCCTGGTTGCGACAGGAAGATGTATTACTCAAGACGGCAATCCAACAAGATCTGCCAACCTTGGGCGTATGTCTCGGCTCGCAGCTCATCGCCAAAGCTGCCGGTGCGGAGGTGAAACCTGGACCACGCAAGGAGATCGGTTGGTATCCGCTCACTTTGAGTCCAGAGGCTCGTCAAGATCCGCTGTGGCGGTCTTTCCCGCCTACCTTCGAGGCGTTCGAGTGGCACGGAGATATCTTCTCGCTGCCACCTAGAGCGGTGTCTCTGGCCAGGTCAGAACTTTATCCACATCAGGCTTTTCGCCTCGGCCAGCGTGTGTACGCCCTCCTTTTTCACCTAGAAGTCACAGCTACCATGGCGAAGACCATGCTCGACACTTTCGCTGACGAAGTTGCCAGCGTGCGAGCGTACATCGACCCCGCTATGATTAAATGCGACCTGGCAACTCGGGCCGCACG
>JBGPOI010000071.1:0-14443 GCA_041487975.1 Binatia bacterium
GGTGGGGTTTTCAAGAGCACTACGGGCGGAAATAGTTGGACGGCGATGAACACAGGTCTCGCCAACAAAACGGTCCGGGCCTTGGCAGTGAACCCGCAGACGCCGACTACGCTCTATGCCGGGGCCTCCAGCGGGGTATTTACGAGCAGCGACGGAGGGAGTAGTTGGACGGCCGTAAATATAGGGCTCCCCAAGAGCGCTATTCGCGCCTTGGCCCTTTCCCCTTCTGGCATATGTGTGCATGCCGGTACTGATGGTGGCGGCGAGTTTGACCTTGCTACTCAGCTCGACCCCTGCGCTCCACTCCTGCCTTTAGTAGCCGCCGTGTTGCCCTACAGTCGCTCGGTGCAAGTGGGTGTGTCAGCTACCGCTTTTGTCACCATTGTCAACGAGGGCGCCACCGTCGCCCAGAGTGTCGGTATAGCCCTAAGGAGTAGCATTCCTGCCACCTTGGACTATAGCACCACCGATCCGGCGACCAATCTGCCCACTGGCTCTCCCAACACGCCGGCTGACATTCCGGCTGCCGGCAGCCAGACCTACGTGGTAGCGGTGACACCGACCGCGCCCTTCGATTCCACGGAAACGGGGTTGACCTTTGCCGGTGCGAACACGTCGGCGGCGGCAACAATCCCGGGCGTCGATACCTTACTCTTATCGGCCTCCAGTACGCCGGTGCCTGACCTTGTGGCCTTGGTGGCGACGCTAGGGAACACGGGCGTTGTGAACATTCCTGGTTCCACTGGAACAGGCGTATTTGCGGTGGCGACGGTGAATGTAGGAGCCAGCGGACAGACGACCGTCTCAGCCGACACTGGCGGGACAGTACTGCCGGTCTCTCTCATAGTCTGTCAGACGGACCCGCCGAGTGGAGTCTGCTTGGCTCCTCCGGGCACTACGGTGACGACGCAAATCAATGCCAACGACACCCCAACCTTCGCCATTTTTGTGACAGGCAAGAAGGTAGTGCAGTTTAGTCCAGCGACGAACCGCATTTTCGCGCGGTTTGTGTCAGGTGGAGTAACGCGAGGGGCGACGAGTGTGGCGGTGCAGACGCAGTAATGATTGACAGGAGCTGCCTTGCCCTGGCAACTGCGGGTACGTTTCGCCGGATGTTCCTGCACCATGATGCGTGTTCGTAACAGGCCCTAGGACTTACCGCAGCCCTTGTGTCACAGTTCCGCCCAAGGTCTGCCGCCGCCTAAGGTAGATTCCTCCCTCGTTGACCCCCTCTGGCCTCACCGTTACACTACTGCAACTGTGAGAAAGGAGCGCAATGAACGAACGCACGTTGTCGATTGTGAAGCCCGATGCCGTGAAGAAGAACGCCATCGGCGACATTCTCCGTCGTTTTGAAAGCGCGGGCCTGAAAATTGTTGCGGCGAAACTAATTTCTCTGGACAAGACCGAGGCGCAGGGATTCTACGCCGTCCATCAAGAACGTCCGTTCTTTGATAGCCTCACGACGTTTATGTCGTCTGGCCCTATTCTGGTTTCGGTGCTGGAAGGTGAGAGTGCGATTCAGACCAACCGCCGCATTATGGGCGCGACCGATCCGGCCAAAGCCGACGCCGACACGATTCGTCGCGACTGGGGTACCGACGTGGAGAAGAACGCGGTGCACGGATCGGACGGGCCTGATACTGCTCGCTGGGAAATTGCCTATTTCTTCAGTGAGATAGAGATCCAGTCGCGGGAGATCGTAAAGAGTAAAACGTAAGACAGGAGTTCTAGAGATACGTATTACGTTTTCCGTCTTAGTGTGCATGGACATCAAAGAGTTTACCAAGCCTGAGCTGGAAGCCTGGTTCGTAGAGAGAGGCGAAAAACCTTTCCGTGCCGGACAGACGCTCAAGTGGCTCTATCAGCGCGGGGCGGAAACGTTTGTCGCCATGACCGATCTGCCGAGTATGCTCCGCACCCTGCTCGACCAGGAGTTTTCTATTGAGCGTCTCACCTGGGTGCACCTTTCTCCGGCCTCTGACGGCACGCACAAATATCTGTTTGCCCTGGCGGATCGGCGGCAGATTGAAAGTGTTCTTATTCCCGCCGAAGATCGTCTGACGTTGTGTATCTCTTCGCAGGTTGGCTGCGCTATGGGCTGCCGCTTTTGCGCCACGGCCCAGGTGCGACCGGTGCGCGATCTCACTGCTGGCGAGATTGTCAGTCAGGTGTGGGAAGTGCAGCGCACTCTTCCGCCGGGAGCACGCTTGACCAACTTGGTGTTCATGGGCATGGGAGAGCCGCTGGCAAACTATGAACAACTAGTGAAAGCACTGACCATTGTTACCGCCGCCTGGGGCCTCAATTTCTCGCCCCGGCGCGTCACCGTCTCGACTGTCGGTCTGGTGCCGCAGATGCGCCGCTTGCTGGAGGAGACGACTGTCAACCTGACCGTGTCCCTGACCGCGACTACGGATCAGTTGCGCGACGACCTGATGCCGGTGAATAGACGCTATCCCCTGAAGCAGCTTCTCGACACCTGTCGCACGCTGCCGATTGCTCCACGCAAACGGGTCACTTTTGCTTACACCATGCTCAAAGGGGTCAATGACAGCGACGACGACGCCAGAAGATTGGTCAAACTACTGCACGGGCTGCGAGCGAAAGTCAATTTGATTCCCTTCAATCCCTTCCCTGGTACACCGTTTCTGCCCACCCCACGGCCGCAGATCGACCGCTTCCGTCAGCACTTGCTCGAGAGGGGCGTGCATGCCACGGTGCGCGAGAGCCGTGGTCAGGAGGTGTTGGCGGCGTGTGGTCAACTCGCGGCGGGCTTTAAGGATGACGTTCAGCAGCCGATACGAGCTGTATGATAGGAGCGTAATGTTGACAATCGTGAGAGAAAGCAGTGGGGGCACATGGCCAGTGGAAGAGCCAGGCCGAAGCCGTGCCCCTACGTTTGCAGGAGGCAATAAGACGTGACCACAGTCGGCGTCATTGGCGGCAGCGGTCTCTATCAAATGACCGGAGTAGAGCGGGGCGAGTGGGTTTCTGTAGACACGCCCTTTGGCACACCGTCGGATGCCTATTTTGTCGGTGAATTGGCAGGGGTGCGCGTAGTCTTTCTGCCACGGCATGGACGTGGACATCGCCTTCTGCCCTCGGAGTTAAACTTCCGCGCCAACATCTACGGCATGAAGAAGCTAGGCGTAGAGCGGCTCATTGCCGTGAGCGCGGTGGGCAGCCTGAAAAAAGACATCGCTCCCGGTCATATCGTCATTCCCGATCAGTTCATCGATCGCACGCGTGGTCGCATCAGCACCTTCTTTGGCAGGGGCATCGTTGCCCACGTCTCGTTTGCCGATCCCATGTGCGGCGACCTCGCCGCGCTTTTAGCTACCGTCGGCCATGAGGTCGGCGCCACGATTCACGCTAGTGGCACTTATGTTTGTATGGAGGGGCCACAGTTCTCGACCCGAGCCGAGTCGTTCCTCTACCGCAGTTGGGGGGCGGACATCATCGGCATGACCAACTTGCAAGAGGCGAAGCTGGCGCGAGAAGCGGAGATTTGCTTTGCGACTCTTGCCTTGGCCACGGATTATGACTGCTGGAATACCGAGGCCGGAGATGTCGTCATCGAGGACGTGCTAGCGATCCTGAGCAGGAATGTGGCGACCGCGCAAAATATCATTCGCGGCGCGGTGACGCGGCTTCCTGCGGCGCGGTCGTGTCCGTGCGCCCAAGCGTTGAAGGATGCGATCATTACCGATCGGGCGCTGATTCCCGCGGCGGTCAAGCAGGAACTGGGAATCATTGTCGGTAAATATTTGGCTGCGTGAGGGAAAGGGAGAGTGGAATGAGCATTCTGGTGGTGGGCTCAGTAGCCTTTGATACGATCGAAACTCCTTACGGTCGCGCGGCGGAAGTCCTGGGCGGATCGGCCGCCTACTTCGCAGTGGCGGCGAGCTATTTCGCGCCGGTCAAACTGGTGGCGGTGGTCGGCGAGGACTTTCCTGCGCATGAACGGGCGTTTCTGGCTTCGCGCGATATCGACCTCGCCGGGTTAACGGTGAGCAAAGGACGGACCTTCCGCTGGACCGGTCGGTATCATGAGGACATGAACATTCGTGATACCCTCGACCTACAACTCAATGTTTTCTCGGATTTCGCTCCGGTCTTGCCGTCTGATTTTGGCGATGCTCCTTTTGTCTTCCTGGCGAACATCAACCCGGGCTTGCAAGGAGGGGTGCTGGATCAACTTACTCAACCCCAACTCATTGCTTGTGACACCATCAGTCACTGGATCGAAGGCGCCCGGCCTGAGTTGGAAGCCTTGCTGAAAAAGGTCGATATCCTGATCATTAATGACGAGGAGGCGCGACTGCTCAGCGGTGAGCGCAACGTGGTGCGCGCCGCACGCAAAATTCTCGCCTCGGGGCCGCGCACGTTGCTGGTGAAGCGTGGTGAGTACGGCGTGCTGTTGTTCTCCCCCAACTCGATCTTCGCCGTGCCGGCGTATCCCCTGGAAGAAGTGTTTGACCCCACCGGCGCTGGTGACTCCTTTGCCGGCGGCTTTCTCGGCTATCTGGCGCAGTCTGGCGACCTCTCCGAAGCGGGTTTGCGCAAAGCGATCGTGTACGGTAGTGTCGTCGCCTCGTTCGCCGTGGAAGATTTCAGCCTACGCCGCCTGCACACGCTCACTCGCGACGACATCGAACGGCGCTACCGTCAGTTCGTCAGCCTCACCGAGTTCTGATGGAAGAAGCGGTCAGCTTCGGACTGAACAGGCTGCCGAAAGAATTGGCGTTCGTGCTGAGCTTGTCGAAGCACGAACGCTCGCCGTGCCGAGTTGTGTGCCTGAATCCGTTCGCCCTGAGCCTGTCGAGGGGTGAACAAGCTGAAAGCTGATCGCTACTTATGGACCTCTCCCTTGTTATTCCAGTATATAATGAAGCGGACAACCTCAGCCTGCTCTGTCAGCGCATCCACGAGGCCCTCGCTTCGACAAACTGGACATACGAAGTGGTGATGATTGATGACGGGAGTACAGACGGAAGCGCCGAGATTTTGAGGCGCTTGCATGCTGAAGATCCCTCTCTCAAAGTCCTACGGTTCCGTCGCAATTTTGGCCAGACCGCGGCCCTGGCGGCGGGGTTTGCTTACGCTCACGGCGAGGTGATCGTCTCACTGGATGGTGACCTGCAGAACGATCCGCTCGATATCCCGCGACTGGTGACGAAGCTCGGCGAAGGCTACGACTTGGTCAGCGGCTGGCGGATCAATCGGCAGGATCCCTTTGTCCGGCGCCGCTTACCTTCGCAAATCGCCAACTGGCTCATCTCGCTGACTACTCGGGTGAAACTGCACGACTACGGCTGCACGCTCAAGGCGTTTCGCCGCGATATCGCCAAGGAACTCAAACTCTACGGCGAGATGCACCGCTTTATCCCTGCCCTGGCCGGTGATCTAGGAGCCAGGATCGTCGAGATGCCGGTCACCCATCACCCACGCCAGCGCGGTCACTCCAAGTACGGTCTGACCCGGACACTGTGGGTGATGTTAGATCTATTGACGGTCAAATTTCTCTCAAGCTACGCCACTCGCCCTAGCCACCTGTTTGGCTTGTGCGGTTTCCTGGCTGTCTTGCTCGGGGGAGGGATCACGCTGCTGTTGGGTATACAGAAGGTGTTCTTTGGTGTTAAGCTAGCTGACCGACCCTTGTTGCTGCTGGGCGTTTTGTTGATGGTTATTGGCGTGCAGTTTGTCACGCTGGGGCTGATCGGGGAGATGTTAGCCCGGACATATCATGAGAGCCAGGAAAAGCCCATTTATCGGATCAAGGAAGTTTTAGAATAAGGGGTAGGAGAGAGATGAAACTTTGTGTCATTGGCACCGGATATGTCGGGTTGGTTGCCGGTACCTGTTTTGCCGAGAGTGGGAATGAGGTCGTCTGCGTTGACATCGATGAACGCAAGATTGCCGACCTGCGCAGCGGCAAGGTGCCGATCTACGAACCCGGGTTGGAGGAGTTGATCCGGCGGAACACGGCGGATCGGCGCTTACTCTTCACGACCGATGTCGCGGCGGCGGTGAAAGAAGGGATGGTATGCTTCATTGCCGTCGGTACGCCTTCGGACATAGACGGCTCGGCCGATGTCCGTATGGTCTTGCAAGCCGCGGCTGAGATTGCGCGTGCCATGCCGGGCTACCGCATCCTCGTGCTCAAGAGCACCGTGCCGGTGGGCACGGCCGATCAAGTGCGGGAAACGATGGCGGCGAACACCACGCATCCGTTTGATGTAGTTTCCAACCCCGAGTTTCTCAAAGAAGGCGCGGCGGTCGAAGATTTCATGAAGCCCGACCGTGTGGTGATTGGTGGCAACAGCGAGCGCGCGCTGTCGTTGATTAAGGAACTGTACGCGCCTTTCGTCCGTACCGAGAATCCCATCCTCGTCATGGACAATCGTAGCGCCGAGATGACCAAGTACGCTGCCAATGCGTTTCTCGCCACGCGGATCTCCTTCATCAACCAGGTGGCTAACCTGTGCGAGAAAGTGGGCGCGGATGTGGCCGAGGTGCGGCGCGGCATCGGGTTCGATCGCCGTATCGGACACTACTTTCTCTTCCCGGGCGTGGGATACGGAGGGTCGTGTTTTCCCAAAGACGTGCGGGCGGTGATCCGTACGGCCGAAGAGGGCGGTATGGATTTCTCCCTGCTGCGGGAGGTGGAAGCGGTCAACGAGCGTCAGAAACACCTCCTGGTCGAGAAAGTGCATGCCCGGTTCGGCGCGAACTTACACGGCCGCAAGTTTGCGGTGTGGGGGCTTGCCTTCAAACCGCGCACTGACGATATGCGGGAAGCTCCAGCCCTCGTGATTGTGGAGGCCTTGTTAAAAGCCGGGGCCGAGATTGCGGTACATGACCCTGAGGCCCTGGGCCGGGCCCAGGAACTGTTCGGCGAGCGCATCTCCTATCATCGCGTCAATTATGACGCGTTGAGCGGCGCGGATGCGCTGCTGATTGTCACCGAGTGGAACGAGTTTCGCCGGCCAGATTTCAGCCGCATGCGGACGACGATGAAAACGCCGATCATTTTTGATGGCCGCAATCTGTACGAACCGGCGGTGATGCAACAAGAAGGGTTCCTGTATTATCCGATCGGTCGAACGCCGGTTGTGCGGTAGGGACAACGCAGGCATTGTATCGACACGAGAGCATGCTGCAGCTGTGACGTTTGTGCTTCGACAGGCTCAGCACGAACGGTTACGGCCTGGGATCTCCCGCATTGACCTGTTTACCCTGAGTCCTTCGCCCTTGCTTAGGACAGGCGTGTCGAAGGATGAACAAAAGGCTTGAACAGCCAACTAAGGAAGAGAGCATATGGCGCGGGTTTTGATTACCGGCGGCGCGGGTTTTATCGGCTCACACTTGTGCGAGCGGTTTCTTGCCGAAGGCGACGAAGTCTTCTGCATGGACAATCTTATCACCGGTAACGTCGATAATATCGCCCATCTCTTTCCCAACCGCCGCTTTTCTTACATCCCGCAAGACGTGACTAACTACATCTACGTCAAGGGGCCGCTTGATGCAATCTTGCATTTCGCTTCGCCCGCCAGCCCGATCGACTACCTCGAGCTGCCCATCCAGACCCTGAAAGTGGGGTCGCTCGGGACCCACAAGGCTCTGGGGCTGGCGAAGGAAAAAGGCGCCCGCTTCCTGTTAGCCTCGACCTCAGAGGTGTACGGCGATCCGCTCATCCACCCGCAAAAAGAAGACTACTGGGGCAATGTCAACCCGATCGGTCCGCGCGGGGTGTACGATGAGGCCAAACGCTTCGCCGAAGCGATGACTATGGCCTATCACCGTACCCACGAGGTCGCAACCCGTATCGTCCGCATCTTCAACACCTATGGTCCGCGCATGCGCCTGAATGACGGGCGAGTGGTTCCCAACTTCATCGCCCAGGCACTGCGTGGAGAAGAACTGACGGTCTATGGAGACGGCAGCCAGACGCGAAGCTTCTGCTATGTCAGCGATCTGGTGGAAGGCATTCTTCGTCTCCTCCGTTCGGACTATGACGGACCAGTCAATATCGGGAATCCACAGGAACTGTCAGTTCTGGAATTCGCCCATCGTATTATCGCTCTGACTGGAAGCCGGAGCCGGATCACCTTCCGGCCGTTGCCGGTGGACGACCCGCGCGTCCGGCAGCCGGACATTGGACTGGCCCGCCGTCTCCTTGGGTGGGAACCGCGGGTGTCACTCGAAGCTGGCCTGCAAGAAACGATTGGCTACTTTCGCGAGAAGGTGGCAGCGTAGTGAGACAGTCAGGAATCAGACTCATTATGTTCGTCGGGTATGCGGAGTATAGCGAAGAATCTCGCCAGATTGTTAGGCGCGAACGAGATTCGTCTCTCCGCTTCGTTTCGTTCAGCATGACAGGCGTTCCCCTGCAAAGGAGATGGCGATGCGAGTACTTGTCACTGGAGGAGCCGGGTTCATCGGCTCGCACGTTGTTGAAGCCTACTTGCACGCGGGACACGAGGTAATCGTGGTTGATGATCTCTCGACCGGCAAACGGGAGAACCTGCATCGGCACGCACGCTTCGTGCAGGCCGACATTCAGGACCCGGCCGTGCGTCAACTGATCGTGACGGAAAAGGTCGAGGTCGTGAACCATCATGCGGCGCAGATGGATGTCCGCCGGTCAGTCGCTGATCCGCTCTATGACGCGCGCGTGAATATTCTCGGCATGCTCAACGTCCTTGAAGGTGCACGAGAGGCGAAGGTGAAGAAGTTTATTTTCTCTTCTTCTGGGGGGACGGTGTACGGCGAACAGGAAACCTTTCCCGCCGACGAAGACCACCCGACTTGTCCCATTAGTCCTTACGGCGTGAGTAAGCGAACCGGTGAGCACTATCTCTATTTCTACCACGTCGAGTATGATCTTCCCTACATTGCTTTGCGGTACGCTAATGTCTATGGCCCGCGCCAGGACCCTCATGGCGAGGCGGGGGTGGTGGCCATCTTTGCGCAGCGCTTGTTAGCCGGTGAACAACCGGTGATCAATGGCGACGGGCAGCAGACTCGCGATTACGTGTTTGTCGGGGACGTTGCCCACGCCAACCTGGCCGCACTGCAAGTAGGCTATAGCGGCCCGCTCAACATCGGGACCGGTGACGAAACCACGGTGAATCAATTGTTTGGCTCGCTGCGTCATCTGACCGGTTCGTCCGCGCCTGAGGTGCACGGACCCGCCAAACCCGGAGAACAACGTCGCAGCGTCCTTGCCTGGAGCCGTGCCGCGCACGTGTTGAACTGGCGCCCGCAAATAGGAGTGGAGGACGGGCTGCGCCAGACAGTGGAATATTTTCGCACGCGGAATGATCGACACCAACCACATCCGTAACTTCAGCATCATCGCCCACATCGACCACGGCAAATCGACCCTGGCCGACAAGTTGCTGTCGTATACCGGTTCCATCAGCGAGCGAGAGAGCGGCTCCCAGTTCCTCGACACCATGGATCTCGAGCAGGAGCGCGGCATCACCATTAAGGCGCGCACAGTGCGCCTGCGCTACCAGGCTCGCGATGGACAAATCTATGCTCTTAACCTGATCGACACGCCTGGGCATGTCGATTTTTCCTACGAGGTGTCGCGCAGCCTCTCGGCTTGTGAGGGCGCGATCCTGGTGATCGATGCGACCCAGGGGGTTGAGGCGCAAACGCTTGCTAATGCCTACCTGGCTCTGGACAATCGTCTGGAACTACTGCCGGTGATCAACAAGATCGACCTGCCCAGTGCCGAGCCCGAGCGGGTGCGGAAGGAGATCGAAGAGATCATCGGTCTCGATGGCAGCGAGGCGATCCTGGCGAGCGCCAAGGAAGGGCGGGGGATCCTAGAGGTGCTGGAAGGGATCCTTCGCACCATTCCGCCGCCGCAGGGTGACGCGCGGGCGCCGCTCAAGGCGCTCCTCTTCGATAGCTGGTTTGATCCCTACCAGGGCGCGGTCATTTTGGTGCGCGTGTTCGACGGCATCCTGCGGCCGGGGATGCGTATGCAGCTTATGTCGAGCGGCAAAGTCTATGAAGTGGCGCGTCTCGGCCTTTTTGCCCCGCGGCCGCTCATGGTCGAGGCGCTGGGACCAGGGGAAGTCGGCTTTGTCATGGCTGGTATCAAGGATGTGACTGAAGCCCGCATCGGTGACACTCTGACTGACCCGGAGTGCCCGACGGCGGAGGCGCTGCCCGGGTTTAAGGCGGTGAAGCCCATGGTCTTCAGCGGTCTCTACCCGGTGGAATACAATCAGTACGACGCGCTGCGTGACGCGGTGGAAAAGCTGCGCCTCAACGATGCGTCGTTCACTTATGAAAAAGAGAGTTCCCTGGCGCTGGGGTTCGGCTTCCGCTGCGGCTTTCTCGGTCTCTTGCACATGGAGATCGTACAGGAACGCCTGGAACGAGAGTTCGGGCTGGACCTGATCACCACCACACCAACGGTCGAGTACCGCGTCGTGACCACTGCGGGTGAGTCCTTAGTGGTCGATAATCCGGCCTTGCTGCCGCCCGTAGCGGAAATCGATCATATCGAGGAGCCCTTTATTCTCGCGACCATTCACGTGCCGATTGAGTTCTTGGGCAACATGTTACAGCTCTGTCAGGAACGGCGTGGCGTGCAACGCGAGATCAAATATCCCGGTACGAACCGGGCACTGCTGCTCTACGAGTTACCGCTGAACGAGGTGGTGCTCGACTTCTACGATCGCCTCAAATCGGTGAGCCGCGGATATGCTTCCTTCGATTACGAGTTGATTGATCTGCGGCCGGCGGATCTGGTGAAGCTCGACATTCGCATCAATGGAGAGCTGATTGATGCGCTCTCCTTGATCGTCCACCAGGAGCAGGCCTATACGCGTGGACGGGAACTGGTGCAGAAGATGCGGGAACTCATCCCCCGACAAATGTTCGAAGTCGCGCTGCAGGCCGCAATTGGCGGCAAGATTATTGCCCGGGAAACGGTGAAACCGCTGCGGAAGAACGTCACCGCCAAATGCTATGGTGGGGATATTACGCGAAAGCGAAAACTGCTAGAAAAACAAAAAGAGGGGAAACGGCGCATGAAGCAAGTGGGGCGAGTGGAAATCCCTCAGGAAGCCTTTCTGGCCCTTCTGCGAGTCAGAGATACCTAACCCTTGCGGCATGGCTGGCGCGAAGCAGATATGTTCAGAGACAAAACCCAAGCAGAAGAAGCCTCGGGGCTGAAGCGACCCTCCCTGCGGGCCAAGGCCCAGCTCGCGTCGCCGGTCAAGAGCAAACAAAAGTCGGTTGCTCGTGAATATGCCGAAGCGTTGGTGGTGGCGCTGTTGCTGGCGCTGTTCATTCGCAGTTTTATTGTCCAGGCATTTAAGATCCCTTCAGGCTCGATGTTGCCGACTCTACAAATCGGCGACCATATTTTAGTCAATAAATTTCTCTACGGCCTGCGTCTGCCGTATCCGTTTGAGAAGGTGGTGATGCAGTGGGGGCAACCGCGCCAAGGTGACGTGATCGTCTTTATCTATCCCAAGGACCGTACGAAGGACTTCATCAAGCGCGTGATCGCGATCGGAGGAGATACGGTCGAAATCCGTCATAAACAGGTCTACGTCAACGGCGCAAAATTGGCGGTTCCCCAGGCCACGTTTGCGGACGAGGACCGAGAAATTCCCGGCCTGCGTGACAACTTTGGTCCGGTGACCGTGCCGCCGCACAAGCTCTTCGTCATGGGGGATAACCGCGACCGCAGCCACGATAGTCGATTTTGGGGCTTCGCTGACCTCGATGATGTGAAAGGCAAGGCGTTCCTTATCTACTGGTCGTGGGATGGCGAGGACCGTTGGGTGCGGTGGGAGCGGCTCGGAGAGCTAATCCGTTGACGGGGGTTGGGGAAAACGCTGCGTTCACCCTTCGGCAGGCTCAGGGCGAACGGGTACGTGTTCAAATCAGCAGAGGCTTGTTCATGCCGAGCTTGTCGAAGCATGACAGCTACCGCACGACGTTATGACCCGTTTTGAAGAACTACTCCTCGGCACTGGCAAGGTCTCCACCGATGACCTGCGCAAGGTCCAACGTGTGCAGCAGGAGCGCGGCGAACCCTTGGAGCGACTGCTAGTGGAGTTGGGCTTCCTGTCGGAGGACGATTTACTGCAACTCCTCGCTGACTATTACCGAGTGTCGATCGCCCTGGCGCGTGATTTCCCTAAGGAGCCTCCGGCCCTGGCTAGTATCAACCCGGGGTTTTTCCGTCAGGCACGTCTGTGTCCGCTGGCACTGCAAGAGGGGCAACTCCTGGTGGCTATGGCGGACCCTGGGGACCTCGGCGTTATCGAAGCGGTCGAGAAGGCGACCGGTTTTCCTGTCGTCTTGCGTCTCGCCCGCGAACGCGACATTCTCGGAGCGCTCAATACCTATTACGCTGACGGTGCAACCGAGGGCCGCCCGGTGGGCGAGGAGGTCGGCGAAGTTGAGTATCTGGAGGACGACCAGGAAGATGTCGAACACCTGCGTGACCTGGCGAGTGAAGCTCCGGTCATCCGCCTAGTCAACGCGATGATTGCCCGTGCCCTGGAGCAGCGCGCTTCCGACATTCACATCGAGCCGTTTGAGAAGGAACTGCGTGTACGCTATCGCATCGATGGCATCTTGCATGACATGGATGCGCCGCCGCGGAAACTCCAGGCAGCGCTGATCTCGCGTGTCAAACTCATGGCCAAGCTCAACATCGCCGAGCGCCGTCTCCCCCAGGACGGACGTATCAAACTGCGGATGTTGGGGCGTGAGATCGACCTGCGCGTATCGTCTCTCCCCACACTCTACGGAGAAAGTGTGGTGCTGCGTATTCTCGATCGTTCCAGCATTTCGGTGACACTGGATTCTTTGGGGTTCCCGACTGACACGTTGGGAGAGTTCGACAAACTGATCAACCGGCCGTATGGCATGATCCTGGTGACCGGGCCGACGGGCAGCGGTAAAACCACCACGCTGTACGGCGCGCTCGATAAGATTAATTCGCCGGATAAGAAGATTATCACTATCGAAGACCCGGTCGAATATCAATTGCGCGGGGTCAACCAAATTCATGTGAAGCCCCAGATCGGCCTTACTTTTGCCAACGGGCTGCGGTCGATCGTGCGGCAAGACCCGGACGTCATCATGGTCGGTGAGATCCGCGACTACGAAACCGCGGAAATCGCCATCCAGGCCGCGCTGACTGGTCACTTAGTGTTTTCTACCCTGCACACCAACGACGCCGCCGGCGCGGTCTCTCGCTTGCTGGAAATGGGAGTGGAAGATTATCTGCTCGCCTCGTCACTGCTTGGTATTATGGCCCAGCGTCTGGTGCGCACCCTCTGTCGCCACTGTCGGCGTCCAGTTGAGGTCGCCCTATTCCCTGGCGGAAACGGCAAGACGACCAATGGTGTGGGCGGAATCCCGACTGCTGCATACGAGGAGCAGGGGTGCGATGAATGCGCCATGACCGGGTATCGCGGCCGCAGTGGTATTTTTGAGCTGCTGGCGATGAACGAAAGCGCGCGGCAACTGATTCTCAAACGTTCGTCGGCTGACGCCATCAAAAACTTCGCCGTGAGCCAGGGCATGCGCACGCTGCGCGAAGACGGCTGGCGCAAAGTACGCGAAGGCACCACTACCGTGTCCGAGGTCCTGCGTGTGACGCAGGATGAGTAAGGACGCAAGGCTTCGGCGAGTGGGCCGCGACCCATACCGGCAAGCTATCTCTCTCGTTTGTGTCCTTTTTTTGTGCCCGTCGCCGACATGGCGTCCTGCAGCAGCTTTTCGTCGAGTTCAACCGTGGTTCTCATAGGCATAGTATCTCTTTCTTTTTTGTGCACGCTGCGTATGCAAACTTATCACGCACCCGTCGTAGGCCGGCGCTACTGTTGCTCACACGATTTCACAAACTCTGGCAACGAGCTCTGCGTCCCCGGAAGCTGCTGATCGCATTCTTCCCCATCCTTGCACTGCTTCATATACGCCCAGTGGGTCACGAGGGTTCCAACGCCGGTCGTCATCTGCATCTCGACTCGCCATGCATGGCGCACGAGCCGCATGCGCCCGACACCGGTCGTCTTGAGGCTGAGTTCGGGGGGAAGCTGTGGCAAGGCCAGGGTGAAGGTGATGAGAACGTCCCCCTCCGGCGTCACCGAGCCCACCATGTTCAGACAGAGCCGCGGACGCCCCGTGAGCTGGACGAAAGTCTCCCCCCAAAAGTAGCCGTGAGCATAGCCTACAATCTGCCAAACTGTCTGGTCGAGGACGGGTTCCTGTTGCTGCGTTGCAAGGTCGGTCGCGACAGCTGGGAGATCCTCCTGCGTAACGTACCAGTACGTGCCCTTCAGCCAGGACCAATCGGCTTGGGGAGAGCGAGCCTCGGCGTTCGCGGTTGGCCCGCATAAGAGTGCCAAGGCGCTGCCGAGGGCGATGGAGAAAAGCACGGTTCCAC
>JBGPOI010000072.1:0-14412 GCA_041487975.1 Binatia bacterium
ACGAGATAGGTATCAGGCTGGAAGATACGCATCTTGCGCTCGCGCTTGAGCGCTACACGACTGGCAGTGATATTGGCAATACAACCCGAAGCGAAACGCAGACGCGCGTTGGCAATGTCCGGCTCTGCGGTTAGCACCGGCACGCCAAACGCTTCCATTGATGTGACCGGCGACCGCACCAAACTGAGAATGACGTCGAGGTCATGAATCATCAGGTCGCGCACCACGTCCACATCCGTGCCGCGCTCGATGAACGGCGCCACCCGCTGGCACTCGATGAAGCGGGGGGCAGTGAGAATGCCGGCGAGCGATCGCAAGGCAGGGTTGAACCGCTCCAAATGCCCGACCTGAAGGATACGGTCATGACGGGCAGCAATCTCGACCAACTCGCGTCCCTCGGCTGCGGTAGCGGTAAGAGGTTTCTCGACCAATACGTCGATACCCTGAGTGAGGAAGTCGTGGGCAACTGCATGATGAAGCTGAGTCGGAACAGCAATGCTGACACAATCTACCTGACCGAAGAGGTCGCGGTAGTCGGTGGACCCCTGCGTGTGACATTCAGCCGCGATCTCAGCGGCGCGAGCGGGATCTACATCCACCACGCCGACCAGCTTGACGCCTGACTGGACTGCATACTTCTGCGCGTGAAAGCGGCCCAGATAACCGACGCCCACCACACCCGCACGCAGGAAATTACCGTTACTCTCGGTCATGCTTCCACCGTCTCGTTTACACTTTCGCGATGACCTCTGCGGCGAACCGCTTCATCTGCGGATGCAGATCGGTGTCATACCGTGAACGGGGGATGAAGCCCGGCGCGAAGGTCATGAGTCGGTGCACGCCGGCATCGGCAAAGCGCTTGACCGTATCGAGTGTGAGCGGGAGGCCGGGTTCCATACCAACGGAGATCTCCATCTTTGCAAAGTCACGGCCGGCCTTCTCGGTGAGTTCCTTTAAAGTCGCCAGGATCGGTTTCACACTGTCCGGGGTATAACGGACCCCAAACCAACCGTCTCCCAACTCGGCCGTCCGTTTGAGAGCCGGGCGACTGTCGCCGCCAAAGATAATGGGTGGATGCGGTTTCTGCACCGGCTTGGGGTTGAAGCCCAGGGCCGGAAAACTGTGGAAACGGCCGGAGAACTGCGGCGTCTCTTCGGTCCATAGCACCTTCATCATGGCGATCCACTCGCGCGTGCGGGCTGCCCGATCCTTGAATGGCATGCCGACGGCGTTGAACTCATCCTCCAGCCAACCGATCCCGATGCCAAAGAGCAGACGCCCTTGCGAGAGCACGTCCACGCTGGCCGCGGCCTTGGCGACTGCCAGCGGGTTGCGCAAAGGCAAGACAAACACCCCGGTGCCCAGCTTGATCTTCTTGGTGCAAGCGGCGACGAACCCCAGGGCGACAAACGGGTCGTGCAGCGCCGCGCCAGGACCGCCAGGAAATTTCCCATCAGCCGAATAGGGGTAGCGGCTGGTGATGTTGAGTGGCACGGCTAGGTGCTCGGGAATCCACACGGATTCGTATCCCAGAGCTTCCGCTTTTTGCGCCACTTGCACCAACAGTTCCGGACGGGCGGTCGAACCGCTGCCAACGCCGGTCAGAGCAAATTTCATATCGCCTCCTCTTTTTTATCGCCCAGTCGAAGGAATCTCTTCTTGCTCCCTTATGCGAAACCCTCTATGTGTGCAACCAGGCTGTTCAATTTCCGCTGAAGCGAGGGGGCACGGTATGGACTATCCCAAACTCAGGCCTATCGAAGCGTTTCCGGTCGAGGTAGAGGGCGAGACCCGGATCTATCTCCGCGACCCGCTCAATTACACCAAGAGCCAGCTCATGGTTTCCTATCCGGTGTATTTCATCATCAGCCAGCTTGACGGCCGCCATTCACTTCTTGATATCCAGGAGGCGTTTGCCCGTCAGTTTGGCCAGGTGCTCTCCAGCGACAAGGTCCGCGAAATCGTTGGCCAGCTTGACCAGCATTACTTCCTTGACAGCGAACGCTTCGCCCAACTCCAGCAAGAGACCCTCGACGCCTTCCACCGCTCGCCGGTGCGCGAGATGGCGCACGCTGATACCTGCTATTCGTCTCAGGCCGAGGAATTCACCAAACAAGCGGCGGCGTTCTTCAGCGGGGCGGAGGGGCCAGGGCTGCCCTCTTTGGGCGGACAGTCACACCCGCCGGTGCGCGGCATCATCGCCCCGCACATCGATCTACGGGTCGGCGGCTCGTGCTATGCCTGGGCCTACAAGGAGCTGGCGGAGCGGTGCGATGCCGACCTCTTTATCCTGCTCGGCACCTCGCACTATGGCATGGGTCAGCTCTTTGTCACTACCGAAAAAGACTACAACACCCCTCTCGGGCCGGTGAAAACCGACCAGGGATTTGTCCGCGCGTTGCAACAGAACTACAGCGGCAATCTCTTTGCCGACGAAATTCTCCACCGTACCGAGCATTCGCTCGAATTCCAGACTCTGTTTCTTCAATACGTCTTTGGCGGGAAGCGTGACTTCAGGGTTGTCCCCGTTCTTGTCTCCTCGTTTCATCACCTGGTGATCAACCAGACACCACCGGCACAGGACCCGCGCGTGGCCGCTTTTCTTAGCGCGCTCAAAGAAACCATTGCCCGGAGCGGGAGAAAAGTCTGCTTCGTAGCCGGGGTGGACTTTGCCCACGTGGGGCAGAAGTTCGGCGACGAGGGGTCTCTGACCCAGGAGTTTCTCGATTGGGTGAAGGCAGAGGACCAGCGCCTGATTCAGGCTTTAGAGAAGATCGATCATGCCGACTTCTTTGCTCAGATCGCCAAGGATGGCGACCGCCGCCGCGTCTGTGGATTCTCGCCGATGTACACGTTTTTGCATCTGGTGGAGGCTACGCAGGGCAAGCTGCTGAAATATGACCGCTCCATCGAGTCCACCACCCAGTCGTCGGTCAGCTTTGCCAGCCTGGCATTTTATTAGCCGATGTAGGGGCGCACGGCGTGCGCCCTGTTTTCTGCGGAGGCCTTCATGAAAACCGAACGACCGCCCTGGCGATTCTCCACACTTACCGTGCGGGCGGGATGGCATCGCCAACAACTCAAGGTGATGCCTACGACCGCACCGATTGTTCCGTCAGTCACCTACCTCCATCCTCTGTCGGAGCTGGACGCCATCTTTGGCGGAGAACAGGAAGGGTTCGTGTACACCCGCTACGGCAACCCCACCGTCGCGGCGCTGGAGGAAGCGGTCGCTCAATTAGAGGAGGGAGAGGCAGCGGTCGGTTTTGCCACGGGCATGGCGGCAGTGCATGCCGCGCTACTGGGAGTCGGGCTGCAAAGTGGGGACACGGTCGTGTGCAGCCAGGATGTGTACGGTGCAACGTATAGTCTGCTGTCTACGGTGTTCGGTCGGCTGGGGGTCAAAGTCGTTTTTATTGCGATTGAAGATCTCGCCGGCGTGAGAGCAACCCTCAGCAGAGAACGACCAAAGATCGTGTGGATCGAAACGGTTTCAAACCCGCTTTTGCGGATCGCCGATGTCCCGGCCCTCGCGGCTGCGGCGCATACTGCTGGCGCCGTGCTCATGGTCGATAGTACCTTTACCACTCCTTATCTCTTCCGACCCTTAGAACATGGTGCTGACTACGTGATTCACAGCGCGACTAAGTATCTTGGCGGACACGGTGATGCGATGGGCGGGCTAGTCGTCAGCTCACGCACTCGTTGTGAAGAAGTACGTACCGTAGCCAAGCTTGCCGGTGGCACTCTCGGTCCGTTTGATGCCTGGCTCATCCTGCGGGGCTTGAAGACGCTGACCCTACGTATGCAGCGACAGTGCGAAAATGCCCTGAAGCTAGCCCAGTGGTTAGAAACCCATACGCGTGTAGCGAAGGTGATCTACCCCGGTTTGCCCAGCCATCCGCACCATGCTCTGGCTAAGTCTCTCCTCAACGAAGGTCTCTTTGGCGCGATGGTGGCCTGCGAGTTAAAGGATAGCAGCCGCGAGCAGGTCATGCGCTTCATGGACAACCTTAACCTTTGCCTTGCCGCCACTACCTTGGGGGATGTCTACACCGAAGTGCTCTATCCCCCCATGTCCTCCCACCGCTGGCTCTCTCCTGAAGAGCGACAGCGGATCGGTATCGGTGACGGGTTTGTGCGGGTCTCCGTGGGGATTGAGGCGGTTGAGGACATCATTGTTGACTTTGACCAAGCACTAGACAAAGTTATATAGGGTAAGCGCCCCCCCTGAGAGACTGTCGTCTCCCCTCCTCCGCATTACCGAGTCACCTAGGAGAGCATTTCTAACCTCTATTGCTCTTTTTATTGTACGATAATATTAACGTACAATAATTTTAACGTACATTAAGAACATCGTATATTGAGGAAACGAAGGAGATTCAGATGAAAACCAATCCAGGGGGACAAATTCCTCCGTCTGAAGTGATTGGCCGGGATGGGTTGATCCGGCGTCTTTGGCATGTCTTGGATCGGCAGAGCCTTGTTCTTAGCGCCGAGAGGAGGATGGGGAAGACCTGCGTTGTCCAAAAGATGGTGGCAGAAGCTCCTCAGAATAAGTTGCCTATCTACCATGACTTGGAAGGCATACGAACGCCGCTAGAATTTGTCGAGACGGTCTTCCGCGACGTGGAAGATTATTTGGGCAGGTTACAGCGGACAGCAGGACGAGTACGCCAATGGTTGACTCACCTGACGGGGATGGAGATTGGCGGTGTCATCAAATTTCCTGATACTGTTGCGCCGCATTGGAAGACTCTGCTGACTAAGACCATCGAAGACCTCGTTGAGCAGCAAGACCGTACTCTCATTTTCTTCTGGGACGAGATGCCGCTGATGCTCTACAACATCAAGCAGCAAAGTGGAGAGGCCGCGGCAATCGAGATATTGGACACGCTACGGTCACTGCGTCAGATGCACGGCGGCTTACGGATGGTCTTCACCGGTTCGATTGGTCTGCACAACGTCATTACCACGCTCAAGCGGGCAGGGTATGCCAACGACCCAACGAATGACATGGCCACCGAAGACGTTCCAGCATTGTCGTCTGACGCTGCGCAAGAGTTAGCGCGTCGGTTGCTGGAAGGAGAGGGGATCCAACCTGAGGACCTCCAGAAAACTATCCGTGTGATTGCTGCCGCTGTCGATTGCATACCATTCTTCATTCACCATGTCGTTGACGAGATAACGCAGCTCGGCAGTACGGTGAACGTGGCGACTATTGGTGAAGTGGTCGATGCCTGCCTTACCGATCCTCATGACCGCTGGCATCTGCGTTACTACCGCGAGCGGATTGACACCTACTACGCACCTGACGAACGCCCGTTCGCGTTGAACCTGCTGGACGTGTTGTCTGTCACTGAGCATCCGCTCAAGTTTGACGATTTGTTCAACTTGCTCAAGTCTCGTATGGAGACTGAAGACAACGAGATGGTGCGGCAAGTGCTGACGCTGCTTCAACGCGACCACTATGTTGTCCAGCAACCCGATAGTCGGATTCGCTTCCGTTTTCCCTTGATTCAGCGCTCCTGGCGGTTACAAAGGGGACTGGAGTTATGAAGGCAACATTCCTCTCTCGTTTCACACCTAGCTTGATGACGCCCGAGGCGCTAGAAGCCCTCTTTGTTCAACGCGAAGAGTTGGCGCAGCGCATCATCGAACGAATTCGTGATAGTGCGCTCACGCAGTCGAAGCATCACTTTTTGCTCATCGGTCCGCGCGGCATCGGCAAGACACACCTTATCTCACTCATCTATCACCGTATCCAGGCGATGGACGACCTGCGCGACTGTTTGCTCATAGCCTGGCTGCGCGAAGAAGAATGGGGAGTGACATCCTTCCTGGACCTGTTGTTACGTATCTTCCGGGCACTCCGGGGAGAGTATGGCGAAGTTCTGCCCGTTGAGCGGATTGAATCGCTCTACAAATTGCAACCAATTGCGGCAGAACGGGCAGGAGCCGCGTTGCTCAAAGAGTGGGTTGGCAACCGCACCCTGCTTGTCCTTGTAGAGAATCTCGATGACTTGTTTAAGGGGTTAGGCGACAAGGGACAAAAACGTTTGCGTGCCTATCTGCAAGAGAATCCGTTCTGCACGATCGTGGCGACGTCACAGAGCTTGTTTAACGGTGTGTCCTTACAGACTTTGCCCTTTTACGGATTCTTCCGCATTCACCACTTGGAGGAACTAACACTTGAGGATGCGACTCGTTTGTTGACAAACATAGCGAACCTTGAAGGCGACTACGAACTGGCGTCATTTATATCGACGCCGTTGGGACGCGCTCGTATACGCGCCGTCCACCATCTGGCAGGTGGCAACCATCGCGTTTATGTCATCTTTTCTCAGTTTCTTACCCGTGAATCGCTCGATGAGTTTGTTGACCCATTCATGCGTACCTTGGACGATCTGACACCCTACTATCAGGCGCGGATGGCGTGGCTCTCTTCTCAGCAGCGGAAGATTGTGGAATTCCTTTGCGATCGCCGCCACGCTGTTCCTGTCAAAGAAATTGCTCAACGCTGCTTTCTAACTCATCAGACTGCGTCCAGTCAGCTCAAGGTTTTGCGGGACATGGGGTATGTCCATTGCGAATCTGTCGGTCGGGAATCATATTACGAACTCCGTGAGCCGCTGATGCGTCTGTGCATCGAGGTCAAGAAGAACCGAGGCGAACCAATTCGTTTGCTCGTTGACTTTTTGCGGCTCTGGTATTCACGGACGGAGTTGCAACAGCGCTTGGAGTTGCTGCAATCTGATGAAGCCTTGGAGCGAGAGTATGTACTTCATGCGCTACGGACGATCGCAGAAGAAACGGAAGATCCGCGTGTGACAGTGTGTTTGCATGACTACAACGCTTACCTTGAAAAGAGCGACTTTGTCCGCGCACTACAAGTGGTAGAAGAACTGTTAGGGATTCGCGGCCTCGCAGAGGACTGGTTTGCTCAGGGATACTGCTTGGGCAGCCTGAGACGCGCCGAGGAAGCATTGGCGTCCTTCGACAAGGCGATTGACTTGGACCCGAAGAATGGGCTGATTTGGTATAACCGCGGCGCAGTGCTGAATTATCTAGGTCGCTACGACGAAGCGTTGGCATCTTACGATAAGGCGAGCGCACTTAGTAGCGAGCAAATTTCGTTTGTTGACTTCGGGCGAGCTGAAGCGCTACTGGCGTTAAATCGTTGGGATGAAGGTGGCAAAGCGCTGGACGAGGCGCTGCACCGTTTTGCCCGCGCGGATGATCCAGACGTAGGTGACACAAGGGCGCTTGTCCGCAACCTGTTCACTGGTACACACGATGCGGCAACCTGGCGGACGCGGATCATGACACTGGTAGGACTTTACGACAAGTACGAAGTCCTTTCCGCGTTAGGGCAGGGACTCGTGGGAAGCATCTCCGCACTTACTTCACCAACGGTCAGCGACGCGGCAACGCGAATGTGGCGGAATATCTGGCAAGAACTTGCGGGCAACCGTAAAGAATTCGAACTCCCTCTGCGCCTTTTAGATGCAGCCGTCCGTTACCGTGAGACACACGACCCGCGTATCTTGCTGGGGCTTCCCGTCGAAGAACGCAAGTTGTTAGAGCCCTTCTTAGAGCAGCCGCAGACCGCTTCTTCAGCGATGCAGCGGTAGGGGCGCACGGCAGTACGCCTCTACCGAAGGGCAGTCATACAGAGATGCCTCCACCTCTCTTTGGTTTTCGGGCATTGGCGCAACAGCCAGCCCTTGATTCGCCTTCTCTTCGCTGGCATAACAACAAGAGGAGGCCATTATGATTCTCACCCGTAGACAGAAAGAAGTGAGGGATTACCTCGAAGACTACATCGCTGCGCATGGTTACGCCCCGACCCTGGAAGAGATCGGCGCGCATTTTGGGCTCTCTTCCCTAGCCACCGTGCACAAACATCTCATCAACCTCGAAACTAAGGGCCTCATCACCCGCAAATGGAACCTGAGCCGCGCCATCGAGATCACGCCGCCGCAGAAAACTACGCGTGCCGTGGAACTGCCTCTGCTTGGCCGGGTGGCCGCGGGCGCGCCGATCGAGGCGATCGAGACCGCTGACACTCTCGCCATTCCCGAGGACTTCGTGCGGCGTCCGCACAACGCGTTTGCTTTGCGTGTTCAAGGGGAGTCGATGGTCGGCGAGGGGATCCTCAACGGTGATTACGTCGTCGTGGAAAAACGGCCAGCCGCTGATAACGGGGAGACCGTCGTGGCAGTGATGGACGGTGAGACCACGGTCAAGAAATTCTACCGTGAACGTGGTGGCCGCATTCGTCTGCAACCCGCCAACCCGCAAATGGAGCCGATCGTCGTGCGAGAGAAAGATGTGGAGATCCGCGGAGTGGTAGTAGCGGTGCTGCGGAAGTACACAAAATAAAAGCTTTTTTCATGCCTTTTTCCCTCTACATCCACATTCCCTACTGCCTCGTCAAGTGTCCCTATTGCGATTTTAACGCTTACGGCGCGCGCACCTGGCCGGAGGAGCATTACATAGACGCCCTGTGCGCGGAACTGCGGCACTATGTTTCTCAGGCTCTCTGGCAAGGACAGATGGTTGAAACGATCTACTTCGGTGGCGGCACGCCGTCGTTATTCGCGCCGGCCGCGATCGAACGGTTTCTCAGGTTGTTAGCCAGCCTTTGTCCGCTTGCTCCTGATCTCGAAGTCACCTTGGAGGCCGACCCCGCCTCTGTTACGGCGGAAAAGCTGGCTGGCTTCTACGCCGTAGGGATCAACCGTCTCAGTTGTGGGATCCAGTCGTTTCAACCAACCTTGCTCAAGACGTTGGGCCGATTGCACAGGACGGAGGACGGAGTGCGTGCAATCGCCTGGGCCCGCGAAGGTGGGTTTACCAACCTGAGCCTGGACCTGATCTTTGCTGTGCCCGGTCAGACCCTGCCGATGCTGGAGAGCGACGTATCACAGGCATTGTCCTGCGCGCCCGAACATATTTCGCTTTACAGTCTGACCTACGAAGAAAACACGCCTTTCTTTGCCATGAAGCGAAAAGGCCAGTTACAGCCGGTTGACGAAGACGATGAGGTAGCGATGTACGCTCTGGTACGAGAACACTGTACGGCCAGAGGCTATCGGCATTACGAAATCTCGAGCTTCGCCCGCCCAGGTTTCTCCTCACACCATAACGCGAACTACTGGAACGGCGGCAACTACCTCGGTCTCGGCGCCGGCGCACACTCGTTTGCCCGCGAGCCCGGCTGGGGCAGGCGCTGGAGCAACGAGAAGAACCCCAAGACCTACATGAAGAAGGCTCTCGCCAGCGGGAATACGCAGAGCTTTGCAGAAACTTTGACCCGGGCGCAGGCACTGGGCGAATTCGCTTTCCTCAATCTTCGCCAGCTTGATGGATTTGCACCCGCGACCTTTGCTGAGCGTTTCGCGGTAAGCCTGGTAGAGGAATTCCCTCACGTGACTGATCTGCTTGCTGAGGGCCTTTTAATTGAAGAGGCCGAGAGGATCAAACTGACGCCGCAAGGGCTCCTGATTGCCGATACGGTGTTCGCGTCGTTTTTTTAGCCGCATGGGGAAGGGCGCACGCCGTGCGCCCCTACAGTCGTGATGGTGTCTCTAGAGAACCGGGCGGCCAAAGTACTGATACAGGATTTCCATATACGGTCCGCAGGGTCGCCGGGCTTTGACGAAATCGCGCGCTGCGTCCAGCGCCATGGCGTGATGGACGTGGAGATAAGCGATAGCCAGCGTGGGAGCGCGGTTGCAGCCGGCATTGCAGTGCAGAAACACGGTGTGACCATCTTGCGTCAGGGAGTGCAAGGCGTCCAGCGCGGATGGCAAAGCTCTGTCGAGACTCTCGCAGTCGAAGTCCGCTACCGGCGTGCGGCGAAACTCGATTTGCCACTGACGATACTCCGTCACTAACGACGGCAGGCTCAAGCTCTTTACCGCCAAATCCTCGGCGTCCTGCAAGCTGAACACCGCGGAGATGCCGAACTCTTGCTTGAGCCAGGCAACGTCCTCGACCCGGGGATATTCACCGACGAAAAGGGTAGGGAGGATCTCGCTCACCTCGGGTCGCCGGCTGCGACTGTCGTTATGGTAACGGGAAAAGGGGTCGTAGAAGTTCGTCATGACGGCAAAGTAAAGAAGCGCGCTCCGAGCGTCAAGGCTGACCAGGGCTGCGCTTCTTTGTCCTCGTCATAGGCTTGCCAGTGATAGGGCATTTCCGCTAAGTAAAGATGTTCGCAGGGCTCTGCCGCTACGGCACGGCTACACAGTGAAAAAAGGAGGATTCTTCTTATGAGCGCGGAAAACGAAAAACTCGTTACCGATTTCTGCCAATCTTGGACGCGGAAGAACGTTGACGAGATTTTGAGCTATTTGACCGACGACTGCTTCTACCACAACATTCCCATGGAACCGTGCGTAGGCAAAGCTGCCATCCGCAAGTTCATCGAGCCGTTCATGAAGGACGCGGACACCGTAAATTTCGAGATCAAGCACACCACCTCCGCCGGGAACGCCGTCATGAACGAGCGGGTCGATCGCTTTATCATGGGACCCAAGAAGATCGAGATCCCGGTCGCCGGCGTGTTTGAGGTCCAGGGTGGCAAGATCGCGGCCTGGCGTGATTATTTCGACCTCGCGACGTTTACCAAACAGATGGGTTGAGCCGAGCAACCCTGAGGCGTACGCAGAGGCCTGAGCAGAAATCCTCAGGCCTCTGCTCCTTCCCTTGCGGTTCGTATCCTTCCAGAGGAAAGCTTTGCCTACTTCTTGTAGGGGGGCTTCCTTAAAGAATAGGCAGAGGGGATATGGTAGCAACTAACGAGGGCCGTGTGGGCTAAAGAGAGGTCAACCATGGAGAAATTCGTTCCTGGACTCGAAGGCGTGCCGATCATGGAGTCGCAGGTCGGCTTCATCGACGGGCAGAAAGGCATCCTCGAATACCGGGGTGTTCCTATCGAAGAACTGGCGGAGAAAAGTACGTACGAAGAAGTGGCGTATTTACTCTTGTGGGGCAAGCTCCCCACGCGTGAGGAAATGGCCCGCTTCGATCGTGACTTGCGTAGCCACCGCCGTGTAAAGTATCGGATCGTTGACCTGATGAAGTGTCTGCCGGAGAACGGCCATCCGATGGACGCCCTGCAGGCTGCGGTCGCCGCGCTGGGCATGTTCTACCCGGCGAAAGATGTCACCAACCAGGAGCAGAACTACTGGTCGGTCATACGCCTGATTGCCAAACTGCCGACCATCGTGGCGGCCTTTGAACGGATGCGTCACGGCGACGATCCGGTGAAACCGCGCGATGACCTCTCCCATGCCGCCAATTTTTTGTGGATGCTCACGGAAGAGGACCCGGACCCGCTCGACGTGCACATCATGGATGTCTGCCTGATCCTGCACGCCGAACACACCATGAACGCCTCGACGTTCAGCGGTCTGGTCGTCGGTTCGACTCTGGCTGACCCCTATACGATGATTTCTTCCGCCATCGGCGCGCTCACCGGACCGCTGCACGGCGGAGCCAACGAGCAGGCGCTCAGGATGTTTCGCGAGATTGGCACGCTAGAGAATGTCCGGCCCTACATCGAGGCGAAGCTCAAAGCGAAAGCCAGGATCATGGGAGTAGGCCATCGGGTGTACAAAGTGAAAGATCCGCGAGCGTTTGCCTTGCAAGGGCTAGCCGCGCATCTTTTTAAGGTCAAAGGCGAGCACCCATTGTACAAGGTGGCTCAGGAAGTGGAACGGGTCATTAACGAACACGTCGGCGCCAAGGGCATTGCCTCGAACGTCGATTTCTACTCCGGCGTGGTCTACGACAAGCTCGGCATTCCTATTGACCAGTTTACGCCGATCTTCGCTATCGCCCGGGTGGCAGGCTGGCTGGCGCATTGGCTGGAGCATCTGAAAAACAACCGCCTGTTCCGGCCCGACCAGGTCTATATCGGTCCGCACGACGTTCCCTACGTGTCGATGGAACAACGGGCATAAGTAAAGTAATGAGTGATGAGTAACGAGTAATGAGTAATGAGTAACGAGTAATGAGTAACGAGTGATAACAATAGGTCAACGACTCAATGAACCTATCCTCAGCACTCAGTCCTCAGCACTCAGTCCTCATCACTTCTTCTTGCCTTGCGCTTCTGCGTTGACACAGTTCAACGGCACCTCTCCCTGTCGCACCCGATTCACATTGTCCGCGACTTTCTTGGCGATGCCTTGCAGGCTCAGATCAGTCGCGCCGCCAATGTGTGGAGTAGCGATGACATTGAAAGAAAAGATCGGATCGGTGGGATCGAACGGTTCGTACCAGAAGACATCAAGACCGGCGCCGGCGATGCGACCTTCTTTGAGCGCTGCTAGCAAGGCGTCATAGTCGAGCACGGGACCGCGGGCGACGTTGATAACGAACGCGCCGGGTTTCATGCAGGCAAACTCGGCCTGGCCGAGCAAACCGCGGGTCTCGTCATTGAGCGGCGGCGCGACGATGACAAAGTCCGCCTGACGCAGAACCTCGTGCAGGGTCTCTTGGCCGCCGTGGAAGTCCGTCGATACCTCTCCGGCTTTCGGGCCGCGCCGCGACACGGCGAGGATTTTCATCTCAAAGCCGGCCAGCCGGCGCGCCACCTCCTGACCGATACCGCCGTAGCCGATGATGGCCGCGGTGCGACCCTTGAGCGCCATGCCCATCGGCGTGCCTAGCATTCGCTGCTGCAAACACTCCTGCGCGCGTGGATACTTGTGCGCCAGAGCGAGCATGAACAGCAAGGTCAATTCGGCGACCGACTCGGCATTGCCGGTGCCGGCGCTGGGGACGTTAGCGACATGAACACCGAAACGAGTAGCTGCGGCAATATCGACCGAATCGAGCCCGGCTCCATACTGTTGAACCAGTTTGAGGCGGGGAGAACTGAGAGCATCCTCGCCAATACGGGAGACGGTTGGGATCAACACCTCCGCGTCGCGCGCCGCCGCGGCCACTTTTTCCGGCGCACAGCAGAGAACCTCATCCTCAGGCAGTTCGTTTTGCAGGATGCTCATGATGTAGGACAGCCCTTCGCGGCAAAAATAAATTTTCATATCGGCTTCCCTTGATCCTTTGCGCTCGCTAGCGAATAATGCACGGGCTCACTCGAAAAGAAAGGAGGTGCCCCCATGGACTACAGTCGTTATCACTATCTTAGCGCCGAACGCAAGGACAAGATCTTAACCGTGTCCTTCAATCGGCCCGAGTCGCTCAACGCCATCAACGCCGACCTGCACACCGAACTGTCGCACATCTTTGCCGATATTGCCCAAGATCAGGAGACGGAGGTCGTGGTTCTGACCGGCAAAGGTCGGGCGTTCTGCGCTGGTGGCGACATCAAGTGGTTCCAGGATATGACTCCCCAGCAACTCGATGCGCTCTTCGTCGAAGCGCGCAAGATCATCATCGACATGCTGGAAGTCGAGCAGCCGATCATTGCCGCGGTGAACGGTCCAGCTACCGGTCTCGGTGCGACCCTGGCCTTGTTCTCGGATGTGATCTTTGCGGCTGAGAACGCGAAGATCGGCGACCCGCATGTACGTGTCGGCGTGGTGGCTGGCGATGGCGGCGCGGTGATCTGGCCGTGGCTGGTTGGCGCGGCCCGCGCCAAGGAATTTTTGCTGACCGGCGACATCCTCACCGCGGCTGAGGCGGAACGCATCGGTCTCATCAACCGTGTCGTTCCGGCGGATCAGTTGCTGTCTACGGCTATGGCGTTTGCGACCCGTCTGGCCAACGGTCCGACCAAAGCGATCCGCTGGACCAAAGTGTCGGTCAACAAGATCCTACGTGATACTGCCAACTTGGTGCTCGATACCTCGCTGGCCCTGGAGAAGCAGTGCTTCTCCACCGAGGACCATAAGGAGGCGATTCGTGCCTTCGTGGAAAAACGCGAACCGAAGTTCACGGGGAGGTAAGAGGCACCTTTCGACACGGAGAAATACCTAGGCGGGGTGTCTCTCCCAGGTGACCGAATGTCGGGGCGCACGGCGTGCGCCCCGAGGAGGGCAACCACATGGAGTTGCCCCTACTGAAGACCATGAACAAACCGAATAACCGCCCCCTAAGCGTCACCATCGCCGTGCTCTTTATCGCTTTCTACGCTGGCTTTTTCATCCTTTGGGATCTCGTGTCTCCATTTGAGCGTCCCTACGCTCAGGGTCCAGTGAGCGTCGTGCTGGGCCTGCGCGTGTTCGGCGTCTGGGCCCAACTCATGCACACTCTGCAACTGAGTGCTGCCGTAGCATCGGTCTGGGGATTGTGGACCATGCGGCGCTGGGGCTGGCATCTGTTGTTATTCATGGTCGGCTACATGCTGCTATCGAACGTGATCTGGGTAACAGTCTACCAGGAAATTAACCGGATATATTTCGGTCTGTTCTATTTAGTGATCGTGAACCT
>JBGPOI010000073.1:0-14371 GCA_041487975.1 Binatia bacterium
GAAGGCGTATTTGATCCGCGCCGCCGTCTCTGTGCGATTGGCCACGGTAATCATTACCGGCGGGGTCTGAAAGCCGACCGACTCCCACCTGCGCGCCGTCTCCAGCCAGTCCTTGCCTAACAAATAGTACCCGTTGACGACGAGATCCGGCAGCGGTTCCTGTTCCTCCGCCTTGCGGTTCAGGTCGTCCTTGACCTCAGCATCCATGTAGATGTGGTAGAGTCGAGATTTGTAATCTTTTGTCAGCTTTCCATCGTCTCTGACTACTACTCGTGGAGTCTTCGCCAGCCCTGCCTCTATGGCATCGTTCAGCCCGAAGTCGCTGACGATCCAACTGAAGAGGGCTTCTTCCGAGCCCTGCTTGCCTGAGGGTGCGAACGGCGTAGCCGACAAATCATAACACGTCAGAACCCCTCGCGCCCGATGTATCCTGTCGAGGCCACCGATCCACTTGGTTGCTTCTTCGATGTCCGCCTTGGTTATACCTTTGACCTTCGATTCCGCTGGCACGCGCCAGGCGTGGTGCGCTTCGTCGTTGATGACAACCAAGTTCCGAGCAGTAGCCATCTCTCCCAGCACTTCGCGCACGTAAGCTTCATCGCTCTTCGCGCCGCGTTTGTCCACGCTCTTCTTCTTGGCGAGTTGCTCTTCAGTATCCCAGGCAAGGGCGTGCCAGTTGCGGATCAACACATTTCCCTGACGGAGTTTGTCCCACAATCCAGCCGGGACAATGTTGAATTCGTCGTAGTAGTTCCCTGGTTCGGCGGGTACGAGGACCTGCAGGCGACTCTTCACCGTCAAACCCGGAGCTACAGCGAAGATATTTTTGCAGAACCGCTTGTCCTGCGGGTAGGTGACTTTGTTGAGGATATGCCAGGCAATGAGCATCGCCATGACGATGGTCTTGCCCGAGCCGGTCGCCATCTTAGAACAGAGCCGGGAGAATGGCCCGCCATCGCCGGGAATTACGAGTCCTTGCCGTTCGGCTGGTGCGGCCTCGGTCAACCAGATGAGGGTTTCGATTGCCTCCAGTTGGCAGAAGAAAAAGCGTCTGTGCACCCGTTCCTCAGGGTCTTGCCAATGGGCGAGCAAACGCTTGGTGATGCCCGTCACTCCTGGATAGCCTGCCTCGCGCCAAGCCCGTACGCGTGGGCGGATCTGGTTGACCAGAGGCAACTCGATGAAGAGGCCGGGGTCGTCGAACGATTTCGATCCCGGCGTGGCCACCACGTAGCCCGCTGACCGCCGGCCGGCCTCGCGGCTGAACGTGCGCGTCTGCCGATTGTAGCGCCAATGGCTCCCAGGCTCTTCATAGGGAGAGTTGATGATAAGCTGGTTGATGGTGGCGGCCATTAGGCATCTTCCGGCGGGACGATTTTCTCCAGCATGGCAATCAGTGCTGGCAGGTCTACTGTCAGGATTTGCCACAGAATGTCGAAATCAATGACGTCATAGCCATGGATGAGCCGATTGCGGAGACCGATGATTTGCGACCAGAGAATTTCCGGGTGGCGTTTCCGCCGAGGCCTGGAGACACGGGCTGCTGCTTCGCCCACGATTTCGGCGAGTCGGACGAGTGCGAGGCTGAGCATTCTGTCAGTGTCGAGGTCAGAGCGAGAGCGATTCTGGATGAGGGCGACAGCCTCGCGGGCATGATCGAGCATGTGCCGTAAGCTGACACCATCGTCATGCTTCGACATACACAGCCTCTGCTTCTGTAAGTACCTCGTCGCGGAAGTACCGACTCAACCACGAAGGGGTATTGAGATCGACATTGCGGCCCAGTAATTTAGACAGTTCGTCCTGCATCGCAAAGAAGGCCAGACCAGGAGTCTTGCCCGGCTCAAACTCCACCAGCACATCCACATCGCTATCCGGCCGGAAGTCATCACGCAGTACGGAGCCGAAAAGAGCCAGCTTGCGGATATGGTGACGGCGGCAGAACTCAGCAATCTGTCTCTTAGGGATATCTATTTTCACTCTGTCACTCATGCCTTCACCTCGACGACTCCCAAGTCACCAATTAAGCCCCGAAAGGGGCGAGAGATTGTAGCCCACGGCATCAGCCGTGGGGTAGAGGAACGGAGTGAGGCGTATGAAGCCCCGGCAGGGGCGAAAGAAAACATGCGCTCATTCCCAGATGTAACGCTCGTCATATTCGATTCCGTGTCTCCGCAAATACGCTATGAACTCCTCTTGAAACGAAACCTTGCGATGGTGTTCCTCCTGATTGGTGATGTAGTGCAAAACCGCCGATACATTCGACTGGCTGACGCTAAATGCACCATATCCAGCTTGCCAGCCAAAGGCTGAGTGTAAAGGCCATTTTTCATGGACCCAGCGTGACGAGTTGGTTTTTAGGACCCGCATGATTTCTGCAAGAGAGATTGTGGGTGGCAGCCGCAGGAGCAGGTGCACATGATCCGCTATGCCGTTCACCGTTAGAGCAGCGCCCTTGCATTCCCGGACAATTCCGCCCATGTAAGCAAAGAGCTGAGGCTTCAATTCCACGTCAATAGAGGGCGTTCGGTCTTTGGTGCTAAAAATAACGTGCGTCAACAAATTGGTGAATGTGTGTGCCATATTCTTTCGCCCCTCCGGGGCTCATGGCTCCTGTGACGCTCCTGATCCCACGGCTCCCGCCGTGGGCTACAATATTGCGCCCCTAGCGGGGCTCAAGACGTTCCCAGCCCTGTAAGAGATGATAGCCCACGGCGCACGCCGTGGGAAATAGAGCGATACATACATACGGAAAAAGAGCCCCGGAGGGGCGTAAGAAAATCCTCACGTTGTTATCTCGACAATCTTCAAGCTCTCGATTCCTCGGTCATCCACAATCTTGACCGCCACACGTTTATGCTCGCCCGGCGCGAAGGGCAGCGACACTGTGCCGCGGTAAGCTTCAATCAGAGCGAGGTCGATCTCCGCCTTGAGGTTCTTGGCCAGTCGCGCCCAGCCGTCGTTCTCGTCGGCCATCGGAAAGAACACCTGCCGGGGGTAGAGGCTGCGGCCGTCATAGTCGGTATCGAGCATCCACAGGGCGATCTTGCCAGTGTCGCCCGACTCGATGGCGCCGGTCTTGGTATTGTAGTAGTCGAAGCCGTGCACCTCTACCTCGTACATTGCCGATTGCGGATTGGGGATTAGAGATTTTTTGGCAGGGCGCAGCTCAACATCGGGCTGGCCGATGAGCCAGAAGCTTTGATTGCTGGCGCGCTTCTTCTTCAGGTCGTCGGTGAGCAGGTCGGTGTTCATCTGCACCTTGAGGAAGGTCATGCCAGTCTTGTCCTGGGTCAGTTCGTCGATATCCTTGGCCGCTTCGGGATCGAACTGGAACGCGGCGAAGAGGATGATCGCCGGCTTGGGGTTGAGCGTGCGCGCTTCTTCCCAGGCCATCTCGACCTGGCGCTGCTCCAGCGGCGCGTGTTCCGGACCAAAGGAAATCACCACGCGCTGCGGCGAGGCGTAGGCGACGCCACCTTCGCGCACGCTGTCCGCGCCGCGATTGTTAGGAACGGTTTCAGCATCGGCGTGGAGCCAGCGCGTGCCGGACAGCGGCTCGACGCGCGAGAATAGAATCATCTGCCCGTTCTTGCCGCGCACCCCGGTTTTCAGCAGTTCATCGCGCCATTCGGCCTGACGCAGGGTCTCGCCGGAGCGGGCAATGGATTGGTCACCCGGTAGGGGCGACCGGCCGGTCGCCCCTACATCTGCAATCGGCCGCACCATCGGCGCCGGCACCGCCTCCACCGTGAACGGCCCCGTTACCCGGGCTCTGGAATTGTCCACCTTCGGCTGGTCGTAAAGCGTTTCCTGCGCGGGCGGTTCGTTGTTGGCGATAGAACCAAGCGTGACGTGCGGCACGGTTTTGTAGACGAAGCCGCTACTGACACCCTCTTTCGGGCGGGCCAGTTCGTAGTAGTTGAAGAGCGCCGTCATCAAGCGCTGCTTGGCCAGGGTGATAGCGACGCGCGAGGAATCGCAAGTGATCCAGCGCCGCCCCCACTGCTCGGCGACGTAAGCTGTTGTTCCCGACCCGCAGGTTGGGTCAAGGACAAGGTCGCCAGGGTCGGTGGTCAGGAGCATACACCGAGAAATCACCTTCACAGACGTTTCTACCACGTATCTCATACTTGTTGGAGCAGATGTGTCGTCCCACAATGTGGTGATGGGGCTGATTGGGTAATCGGATAGCTTCAAGAGATACCGCAACCTATCGCCGCCCTGATACGGGACCAATCTCTTCGCATGCTTCAATCGCTCTGCCCCCTCCTTGTCTGTCTTCCACGATTTGCCCGTTGCTGGAGTAAACTCACGTCCATCTACTTCGATGGGGAACACCCGTGCAACCGTAAACCCAATCGGAGACATTGAAACTAATTGACAAGGAACGAATTCCTCGCCCACTAAAGCATAATTATCTATCTCTTCTCCCGTTAGCTGCCGCCTAGTGCCGTTAGGAAACTCCGCAATGTTCCAGTGGGGATCCCCTTGTGTATCCATGACTCTATAAAGGTGGCGATATTTAAGATTATCCTTTGATTTTGCATAGAATAAGAGATAGTCACAGGTTTCTTCAAGATACTTCGTTCCCAACGGCATCGTTTTCTTTCGAAACGTGATAAGGCTGACAAAATGCTCCGCCCCAAACACCTCATCCATCAGGTTCCGCACGAGGTGTACGTTCTCATCGCTGATCTGGACAAAGCATGAGCCGCTCTCGTGTAGCAGTTCGCGCGCCAGCAGCAGGCGGTCGCGTAGGTAGGTCAGATAGGAGTGGATGCCCAGTTCCCAGGTATCGCGGAAGGCGCGGATCATCTCCGGCTCTTGGGTCAGGTCCTCATCCTTGCCGTCCTTCACGTCGCGTTTATTGACAAAGGGCTGGAAGTTGGAGCCGTAGCGGATGCCATAGGGCGGGTCGATGTAGACCATCTGCACCTGCCCGGCCATGCCTTCCTTTTCTAACAACGAGTTCATCACCAGCAACGAATCACCGGCGATTAAACGATTGGACCAGTTGTGGTCATGCTTGTAGAAGTCGATGGCTTCGCGCAGCGGCGGGTTCTCCTCCAGTTTCTCGAATAGCCCTAACTGTAGGGGCACGGCGCGCCGTGCCCCTACGTCGCGGCTGCGCACCGCCTCGATGATGGTCTTGGGATCGATGCGCTCATGGACGTGGAGCGAGAGGGTGGGAACCTCGAAGGAAGTGTGTTCGGTCTTGCCGGCCCATTGCAGCGCCGGGTCGAGGTGCAGGTCGTAGGCATAGGTCTTCTTGCCCGCGTCCCGATCGGTCGCCGGCGTGACCAGCCCGACCGGCGGATTGTTCTTGCGCTTCTTGTCGGGGTGATCGTACTGCGAGATGTCCTTGCTGGCTTTACCCTGCCGTGCCATTCCGCCCTCCACAGGTGCGCTTACGAGATGGTTCTCTCGCCTTTTCTCTTTTTTCGCAAGAGTGCGCTTAACTCGGTCGCGACTCGTTCATAAATGTCGCGCCGCGGGCCAAGAGCAATCACTTCAACAACGTGTCCGGTGATGCGGAGTATAATGCGAGTGCTTCCCAAGCGATGATTGCGTAACCCTGCGAGTTCGTCTTTCAACGCTTTTGCCTGATCGGGGTTTTCAGCAATGGCTCTGAAGGCAGTTCTGATTTTCCGTTTCAATTCCGGAGGAAGATGAGTGATGAGATCTCGCACCGCCCGAGACATCTCAAGGCGGTAGCGGATCATTTCTCGGACTCGCGGGTCGCCAGTGGTTCGCCGAAGACCTCTGCAAAGGTAAACCGCTGGCCTTTTTCCAATTGGCGCAGGCCACGTTTGATCTCGCGCATGAGGGTAGGATCACGCCTGATCGCTTGGGTTTCTTGCCAACTGGCGAATTCGTCTGCGCTGATGAGGACAGCGGCCGGTCGGCCATTCCGGGTGATGACGAGTTCTTCTTCGTCTTTCTCTAGGTCAGCAACGATCTGACTCAGCCGGGCTTTTGCTTCTGACAGAGGAAGCATTCGCGTCATACCGCCCTCCTTCTTTGATGGACTAGAATTCAGACTAATGTGGCAGTAGTCCACTGTCAAGCATGAGGAATGACACGAGAACTTGGCTAAGATTGGTACAGGAGATCATGCGGTCTCCTGTAGGGGCGAATCTTGTATTCGCCCTGCTGCCTGCGGAGCCCAGGAGGCGATCACAAGGATCGCCCCTACACTAGTGTGCCCATGTCGTGCGGTTCGATGTAACCGTCCTTTCTAACTTACACCGCCGCCGTCTGGGCCACCGCCTGAGCCGTTTCAGCGAGCTGGACCACGCGCTGATCGAAATCCGCCAGCCGCTCGTCTTGCAGTTGTCCGTTTTTGTACAGCACAAAAAGTTGCATGACCACGGTGGCGGTCTTCCATAGGGCAAACGTCTCGTAAAAAGCAATGGCGCTCACCTCCCGCCCGCTCTGTTTGGCATAACGCTGCACTAACTCGGCGCGGGTGTAAAACCCGGGCAGCATTGTCGGTGCTTGGGCGAAAGCTTGACGTTCGGGCGGGTCGTCGGCCTGGGTCCAGTAGTTGAGCAGCAGGCCGAGATCGACCAATGGGTCACCAAGTGTGCACTGATCCCAGTCGAAGAGCGCGACAATGCGGGCGATATCCGTCGGATCGACCATGTGGTTGTCGAGCTTATAATCATTATGGAGCAGAGTCGGTGCTGGCGAGCGCGGTAGATGTGCTAGCAACCAGCGGCCGAGTTCGTCCATCAGCGGCAGCTCGGCGATTTTGGCGCGCTCCCAGCGCTTGATCCAGTTATTGACCTGCCGTTCGACAAACCCCTCTGGCTTGCCCAGGGTTTCCAGACCCACGGCTCTGTAGTCGATAGCATGAAGAGCCGCAAGAGAATCGACCAACGCCTCGCTCAGGCGACGGTAGAGATCGGGACGGTCGAGGTATTGAAGCGGCATCTCCTTATGGATCACTAGGCCGCGGCGCCGTTCCATCACGAAGAAGGGAGCGCCCAACACTCTCGTATCGTCGCAGAAGAGGAAGGGGCGACTCGCTGGCGGATACACCGGCCACAGCGCGGACAGCACGCGAAACTCCCGAGCCATGTCGTATGCGCCTACTGCCAGCGGACCGCTCGGCGGTCGGCGCAAGACATATTCTTGGTCTCCGAAGCGTAGCAGATAGGTCAGGTTCGCGTGCCCACCGGCGAATTGTGCGATCTCGAGAGGGCCGTCGGTGTTCGGCAGGCGCCCGCGCAGGAAGCGGCTGACCACCTCGTGGTCCAGCACCGCCTCTGGACGAACTGACACGGTCTCAGGCTCTGTCCAACCCGGCGGCGTGTTACTCATCATAAACGTCTCCTTGTTGGACGTGCTGTTTAGCACGAGGGGGAAGGAAAAGGCAATCAGGTGAGCTGCTCCGCGAAAACCGGGGAGTTGACGACCCGTAGGCAATTATTTATTAATAGTAACAATTATTATTAAGGAGGAAGTGTTTATGGCAAAGCCTCTGCAAGGCACGAAGACCCATGACAATCTGAAACATGCGTTCGCTGGCGAGTCACAGGCGAACCGGCGTTACCTCTACTTCGCTCGCCGGGCTGACATTGAGGGATACCCTGACATCGGCGGTCTGTTCCGCGATACCTCTGAGGCGGAGACCGGCCATGCGTTCGGTCACCTCGACTTTCTCAAGGAAGTGGGCGACCCGGCGACTGGCGAGCCGATCGGTGACACCGAGAAAAACCTCAAAGCCGCGGTGGCGGGTGAAACATATGAGTACACTGAGATGTACCCTGGCTTCGCCAAGACCGCTCGTGACGAAGGATTCGTAGAGGTTGCTGAGTGGTTCGAGACCCTGGCACGGGCCGAGAAGTCCCATGCCGGCCGTTTCGGCAAAGGGCTTGAGACTCTGAACTAAGACAACCTGCGTCGTTTCTGACGCAAGCATAACATTGGGGCACGGCACTGTCGTGCCCTTTCTGAGAACAGGACAAGAAAAGGGGCAACCCATGGGCTTTAATTTCGACGTCGACTCTCCGGCCTTCTGGGACGCGGGCGAGATCAACCAAGAACTCACTCGCGTCTTCGACATCTGCCACAGTTGCCGTCGTTGTTATAACCTTTGCCCCTCGTTCAACGTGCTCCTCGACGGGATCGACGAGGTCAACGGTGAGGCGGCACAGCTCCCAACCAAGACCGTGCGTGACGTCGTCAATTTATGTTACCAGTGCAAACTGTGCGACCCGCACTGTCCCTATGTCCCGCCCCACCGTTGGGAAGTAGACTTCCCGCGACTCATGCTGCGCGCCAAGGCAGCTCGGGTCAAGAAAGAGGGCATGCCGCTACAGGACAAGGTCCTGGCCGATCCCGAGACTCTGGGCCGTGTCGCCTCGCACTTTCCCAACCTGGCCAATTGGGCCAGTGAGCGTAAGATTCTGCGCGTCTTGATGGAGCAGACTGTCGGCATTCATCGCGACCGTAACTTACCGCAGTACTCGTCCATGACGTTCACCGAATGGTTTGCGCGTCATCGCCCGGAACCGCAAGGAGAGAATGGCAAGGTCCTGCTCTTCTACACCTGCACGGTCAACTACAATGACGCTGATGTCGGCGCGGCCGCGGTCCAGGTGTTGACGCGGAACAAGGTTGGTGTCGTTGCTCCACCACAAGTCTGCTGTGGCATGCCGGCGCTTGATGGTGGAGATGTGGACGGTGCACGCCAACATGCGCAAGAGAATGTCCGCACCCTCTATGGAGCCGTGCAGCAGGGTTATAAGATCGTCGTGCCCGGTCCGACCTGTGGCTATATGATCCGGCGCGAGTATCCCCATCTGATCAAAGACGAGGCCGGTAAGGCGGTGGCCGAAAACACCCTGGATATCTGCGAATATCTCATGACCTTGCACCGTGAAAAAAAGCTCGACACCGCTTTCACCGGCGGCATGGGCAAGGTGGCGTACCAGGTGCCGTGCCATTTACGCGTGATGAATATCGGCTTCAAATCGCGCGATCTCTTGCGGCTCTTGCCCAATACCACGGTCGAACTGATCGAAAAGTGCGCCGGCGTCGATGGCACCTGGGGCTTCAAAAAAGAGTACTTTCACGCCTCCCTCAAAGTGGCGCGCGGTATGTTGAGGGAGATCGATCAAGCTGAAGCGGACGTCACCGTGTCCGATTGTCCACTTGCCGGCTTACAGGTGCAGCATGAACGCGGCTATCGTCCTCGGCATCCCATCCAATTAGTGCGCGATGCCTACGGGATGGAGCCGTTACGGGTATAACCGATGCGAAAAGTCACGTTAGAAGAGATTATTGGGTTGGAGCGCTACGAGCGTATCCGCAATGAGTTTCGCCGACACATCATCGACTTGAAGAAAAACCGCCGAGTAACAGTTGGTGATCGGATCACGTTTGTCTTCGAAAACCACGAGACGGTCCTCTTTCAAATACAAGAAATGTTGCGCGCCGAGCGCCTCACCGATCTCGACAAGGTGCGCTTTGAGGTTGACACCTACAATGAACTCATTCCCGCTGAGGGCGAGTTATCCGCGACCATGTTGATCGAGATTACTCAACAAGAGCGGATTCGGCCCGAGTTGGTGCGGCTTATCGGCATCGACAAGGCGGTCTCGTTGCGCATCGGCAGCCGTTTCCGTATCCCAGCGGTGTTCGAGCCTGGCCGCAGCAAAGAGGACAATCTCAGTGCCGTGCAGTATGTGCGTTTTCCCTTTCCTCCTGAGGCACTAGGCGCCTTCCGGGACGAACGCCAGGAAGCGATGATTATGATTGACCATCCCGATTATCAGGCCCAGGCGCTGCTCAACCCAGAAGTGCGCCGTTCCTTGGCAGCGGAAGTGTGAGGAGGAACGAAAGCCGCGCGAGGCACCTTCATGGTCAGTGATATGCACAAACGAGCCACCCGGCAATTGGCCGCAGTGTACGAAGCCGTGCAGGGCGATCACTCTCATCCCAGTGCGGACGAGATTTATCGACGGGTGCGCAGGACGCTCCCGCGCATCAGCCTGGGCACGGTCTACCGCAACTTGCAGCGACTGGTCGCAGAGGGCAAGATTCGCCTGTTCTTGCTGGGCGAACGCGTGGCTCGTTACGACCCGATGGTGGCCGAGCACGATCACTTCATTTGCCAGCAGTGCGGGCGAGTGGAAGACCTGCTGCTGGAGCGGGACCGGCGAGTCAACCTGGCTCCCTTGCGCGACAAAGGTTTCACGGTGACCGCCCACAGCCTGGCGATTCATGGGTTATGTCAAAAATGTGGGCTCAAACAACGGGAGAAGACTGGGGTGGGACAAACACGCAAGGGCAGTGGCGACGGTCGAGAGCAGAGGAAAAGCAGCCACCGGAAAGGAGGAGAGGTATGGGCGGCAAGCCGTAAGGAGTTCGAGTCGGACAGCCTGGACGGCCTGAATCGGCAGAGGTGACAGACATTCTTACCGGAGGAGGAGGTGTACCGTGGACATGAATGATGTATTGCAAGCGCTCTTTCGCTGGATCCATTTTGTGGCAGGAATTACCTGGATTGGCATTCTGTACTTTTTTAACCTCATCAACGGACACGTCACGGCTGCTCTTCAGCCGGCAACCAGGAGAGAAGTGATCCCCCAATTGATGCCGCGTGCACTCTGGTGGTTCCGCTGGGGAGCGATGTTCACCTTTTTGTCCGGTCTCCTGCTGATCCTCTGGAAGTATTTCATTTTGGGGAGCGGCTTTACCGGAGATGCCGGACTCTTCGGCTCCAGCGCTGGATTGTGGATTTCCATGGGAGCGCTCTTCGGCACGATCATGTGGTTCAACGTCTGGTTCATTATCTGGCCAGCTCAGCAGAAGCTTATTACCTGGGTCAAAGAAGGCCAGGCGCCGCCGGAGCAGCCGCAGGTCGCCAAGACCGCGCTCTATGCCTCCCGGACCAATACGTTTTTGTCGGTGCCGATGCTTTTCAGCATGCTGGCGGGAGCGGGGCATTACCCATCCCTCTCATTTTTCCCGTGGTGCATTATTGTTATCGCGCTAGGCGCGGGCCTGGTGTACTACATGATCTTCAAGTTCTCGTCCACAGTGGCGAAGACGTGGCCGTAGCGACGAAGATGAAACGGAGAAACGAGGAAACGGGGAATGGGAGAGGAGGGGGCTGCGATTCTCCCCCTCTCCCTCTCTCAATCTTACCCCGCCGTAAACGCAAACACGATCTCCTTAGTTTCTTTCGCGCCCAACGAAACTTTTTGTGTGCGGGTGCCGAACCGCTCGTGCCAGGCCGCGATGGTATACTCGCCTGGCGGGAGATCCTTGAGCGTGAACTGACCATCCGCCCCGCTCAGAGCGAAATAAGGATGGTCGAAGACTCCGACGTAGGCGCGCATCCACGGGTGGATGTCGCATTTGAGTTCGATCATTGCTTCGGGCTTGTCCACCGTAATGGTGCGGGTGGCGCCTTTCACTCCCAAGCTAAAATTCCACGCACGGGCGACTTTGGTCAGGCCACGGACGTTGTGCGCGATGGTGTCGCTGTTGAGGAAATGTAACGGTTGATCGACGCGGATTACGGCCGTACGCGGGAGAAAGACACAGCCCTTTTGGTCGATCGTGACCTGCTCCGTGGGCACGGCAAACACCCGGTCGCCCAATCCTTCCTTCACGTACACCACGGCGTTTTGCAATTTGCCGTCGTTGACCAGGATGTCTCCGGCGTGTGGGTTTCCTTGGGGATGCTGGGCGGCGCACTCAGACCAGCCGCCGAGCTGTAGCACAGTCTGTTCGGGCACTGACCCGTCAAAACGGACCTGGCCGGAGATGATGCCAGTGGTGGACAGATCGAGCAGCGTCGGCTGACGAGCCGGCTTGGATGCCTCTTTTTCCCCGCAGGCAGCGCAGAACAGCAAGAGAGTTCCTATGCTGAGTGGCATCCAGAGTGCGCGTTTTGTCATGTTTCTCCTCCGAACCTTCTCATACCAAGTTGCAATTCAACTGGGACAATGCGCGTTCATGCTTCGACAATCTCAGCACGAACGGGTCTCCCCCAAAGCGCCTCGACTTTAGCTAGGTTGACACAATTGATCGGCGGCAAGCCGGCACGTAAGCAGCAGCATCTCGGCGCAGTGAGGAAAATGTGGGGTGCAGATGAGTATGTTCATAGCTCAAAAGTGTTGCGGCTCGCCTTGCTGGCGATCTTGAGGTTCGAGTTGGATCGTCGTGTGGTCGATGCCGAAGCGCTGCTGAATAACGTGTTCCAAAGCGTTGAGCAACGCATGATGGTCGTTCGCGCCGTTGACCACGACGTGTGCAGTCAGGGTGAAGAGTCCCGAGGTCAGGGTCCAGACGTGGAGATCGTGCACTCGGGCGACCCCGGCCACTTCTTCCAGGGTCCGCTGGACCTCCGCCAGGTCGAGGTGGCGGGGAGTCGCCTGCATAAGAATATCGACCGACTCGCGCACTAGACTGAAGGAACTGAGCAAGACTAAGAAACCGATGATCACACTGGTTACCGGGTCGGCCCACTGCCAGTTGGTCCACAGAATCAGTGCGCCGGCAACAAGAGCGCCGACCGAACCGAGGGCGTCGCTCAGGACATGCAAAAAGACACCTCGCAGGTTGATGTTCGCCTCGTGCGCGCCGTGCAGCATCCAAGCGGTAAGCAGGTTGACCAGGAGTCCCACGCCGGCGATCAAGATCATGCCTTGTCCGTGCACCTCGGGCGGGGAAAAGAAGCGGTAGTAGGCTTCACGAAAGATGATGCCCGCGACCAGCCACAGCGCCAAACCGTTGAGAAAGGCCGCCAGAATCTCGGCGCGGTAGTAGCCAAAGGTCTTCTGTGAGGTCACCGGCAGTGTGGAAATATAAGCGGCGAAGAGAGACAGTCCCATGGCGGTCACGTCGGACAGCATATGTCCGGCGTCGGAGAGGAGGGCCAAGCTGTTGGTGAACCAGCCGCCGACAAACTCGACCACGCAATAGCCTCCGGTCAGCCCGAGGGCGAGGGCGAGCTGCCGCCGATCGTGGTCGTGATCGCGTGTCATCGTGTGTGAATCGAAAACCGGAAGAGGTTACGGTTTGGCAGCCTCCCTCGGTACCGGTCCCCAGGCCTGGATTTTCACGGGCTTGAGAACAATGAGTACCCGGTTCTGCTTCTTGAACTGCTCCAGATACGGGTCGCCTTCTTCCTGGCCATAGTATTTGTAGACGATCTTGCGGGTCATGTCCCAGATGTCTTGCTCTTGAATCTTGGCTTTGCCTTTGGCGATGACACTATGGTGGTCGAGCACGTCGTCTACGATCAGACTGACACGCGGATCACGCTTGATGTTGCGGTATTTCACCGTTTCTTTCGTGGTCGAAATGTAAAACTTCGCGCCGTCCCAGTAGTAGATCACCGGCGTGAGCTGGGGATCGCCTTTGGCATTGAGTGTGGCGATGGTGGCGTTGCGCCTCTCGGAGAGGAAGTCCTCCCTCTGCTCCTTGGTGAAAGGCTTGATACCGGCCAAACGCTTACGTTGAGCGGGTTTGCCGTCCTCGCCAGCGGCAAGAGCACTGGAAAGGAGGGTGAAAACGATGAGTAGGGGCACGGCGTGCCGTGGCCCTACCGCGAGCCTCGATCTGACAGTCGATATGTTTCGGAGCATGTTTGTCCCTTCCTTTCCCTATTCTTATATTCCGCAATCCGCATTTCGCAATCCGCATTTTATCGGGCCCACGGAGGGAGGCCGTTCAGCGAGACGCCAAACACGGGAACACCGAGGAAGTAAACCAAGATGGTTAAAATTGCCGCGCCGATCAGATCGAGCCCGATTCCCGCTTTTACCATCTGCGGGACAGTCACGTGGCCGGTGGTAAAAACAATGGCATTGGGTCCGGTCGCGGAGGGTAACATAAAGTTACAGACGGTTGCGGCAAAGGTCGCCGGCACCATCAGCAACAAAGGGTCTAGGTGCATCGCCTGAGCCGTGGCCGCCAGCACCGGCATCATCAGCGTCGCGGTGGCAGTGTTGCTGGCAAACTCGGTGACCCAGGCGGTGAGCAAGGTCACCAGGAAGATCCCGCTCAGGGGGGAAAGACTCCCGACTAAAGTAAGGCGTGAACCCAACCAGGCGGCGAGGCCGGTCTTCTCGACCCCCGCGGCGAGTGCCAACCCCCCGCCGAGCAGGATCAGCACTCCCCAGGGCAATCGTTCAGCTGTCTCCCAGTCCAGCAGAAAAGTCCCAGCCCGTCGATCGGCAGGAATAAGAAAGAGCAGGAGGGCCATGCTCATGGCGACGGTTGAGTCTTGCACGGTCACCGGCGGCGGCAGGAGACGCGACCAGCCCGGCACGGTAATGCCGCCCAGGGGCAGGTCTTCGCGAAAGATCCACAGCACGGCAGTGGTTGCAGCCAGGGTCAGTAC
>JBGPOI010000074.1:0-14339 GCA_041487975.1 Binatia bacterium
TGTTGCTGCCACAGCCGGCTCAAGCTCGTCACCGCTCGCAGCTCCAGGGACTTGGCACTCTGCCTCCGGGCAACTTCAATGGCCTTGAGAAAACACGCTTCGGCTTCCGATTGGGTGCTGGGGGCTGGGTGTTGGGTGCTGGGGGCCGGTGATTTCGGACTGCGGACTGCGGACTGCAGTGACAATTCGCCTTTCACCCGATACAGCTCGGCCTCGCTGACACGCCCCCCAGTCTTGTCCACTAAAGCCAGCACCTTGGCCAACACGGTTAGCCCTTCCTCTACCTGTCCCACTTTTCCATACGCCTCGGCTAGCAGGGCAAGATGACGCGACCGCCCCACCTCTGTCCCCGTGGCCCGGAGGGCAGCCAGCCCCTGCTGCATCTGAGCAATGCCTTCTTCCACCTGTCCTCGCTCGGCCAGCACCCAGCCCCGAGAGAAAGTCCCCCATGCCAAGTACTCCGGAAACCCCTGTTCGGTACAGAGAGTAATCAGTGCTTCGGCCCATTCTTGGGCTTTCTGCTCCTCCCGGCGGTACTGATAGAGGATGGCAACACTGTTCAGGGCAAAAGCCAGACTAAAGGGGTGGGACAACTCCTGGGCCAAGGTGAGCGCTGTCTGGCTCCTCTTCAGGGCCTGGTCGGGATAGCCCAAATTCCACAGGGCCATGGCGGCATAGTGGAGGCAGGGGACCCGTGGGTCCAGTAGGTCACCCGAGACCTGGGGATTGTGCTTCTGGAGATTGTAGAGGGCAAGGGCTTGCTCCTGGTGTTCTTGGGCTAGGGCAAACTCTCCCAATTCGAACAAGCTAAACCCCAGTGTCCTGTGAGCCCGCATGAGGCGGGTCGGGCTGCGCACACTCTGGGCCAGGTTGAGGCACTGCTCCGCCAGCTCGCGTGCCGTCTTAGGCTTCGCCCGCAACATATAAAATAACGACAGCCCGCTCAGCACCGTGAAGAGCTGAGGCGTCTCCCCTACCTGGCGGCACAGCTCTCGCGCCCGCGTGTAGACGCTTTCCACCTCGGGAGCACCGATGCCCTTGGTGGCCTGCAGTGGAGCGCCCAGGGCGATCTGCAGGCTGAGTTCTTGTTGGGCACGTTCGGGCGCGTCAGGCAGAGTTTTGAGCAAATCCAGTCCCTTGGTGAGGTGGCTGATCGCCTCTACATGGGCCGAACGCTGGCTCGCTCTCTGTCCGGCCTTCTGCCAGTAAGGAATAGCCTGTGCGATGAGACCCGCCTCAGTGTAGTGATGGGCCAGGAGTTCTGGTTGGGTCTCTCGGATCTCTGCAAACCGCTCTTCCAACACCTGGCCAATCTGCTGATGAAGCTGCTGGCGGCGGCTCTTGAGTAACGACTGATAGGCCGTGTCTTGAATTAAGGCATGTTTGAAGAGGTAGCTGGCCTGCGGGGGCAGGCCGCGCTGGTAGAGCAGCTCAGCTTCGACTAACTGCCGCAGTCCATGCTGCAACATCGCCGCGTCTAACGGGGAGACGGCGTGGATGAGTTCGTAGCTAAACTCTCGGCCTAGCGCAGCCCCCACCTGCGCGATCTCTTTGGCCAGTCCCAGCCTATCAAGACGCGCCATGAGCGAATCCTGCAAGGTCGCAGGAATCGCCAGCGGTGGAATGGGCGCACCTTCGGCCTGGCCTTTCCACTGGCCACGCGCCCCTACATAGCGACCCTCCTCTTCCCGCAACAACCCCGACTCCAGTACCATCTTGGTTAACTCTTCGACAAACAGCGGCACACCATCGGTCTTGGCCACAATCTGCTGCAGCACCTCGGACGGTAGAGCCTTCCCGCCAGTGACTTTCTCCACCATCGCCTCCACTTGTGGGCGTCCGAGGCGGCTGAGGGTGAGCTGGCTGAGGTAGGAGCGCGGGCCCCAAGGCGGGGTGAAGTCTGGACGAAAGGTCAACAGCGCCAGCAGCCGCGCGGTGGGCACCTGATCGAGGAAGAGTGTGAGAAACTCCAGGGTAGAGGGATCGGCCCAATGCAGATCTTCCCAGGCACAGTACACGGGAGCCTTGTCCGCCTCCTCGACGATCCATGCCGCCAATGCTTCCTGCGTCTTCTGCTTTTGCTTCTGCGGACTTAAGGTCAGAGGCGGAGCGCCTTCAGGATGGAGCAGTGAAAGTAAGGCCGCTAACAACGGCAGCGTATCGGCCTGCGGGAAGCGATACTGGGCGAGCGCCTGCTGAAGTTTGCTGAGCTTAGCCTGGGACATCTCCTCGCGGTGAAACTGTAACAGCCGCTGCAGGTGGTCGATGATCGGATACAACGCACTGTTCTGATGATAGGGGGAGCAGCGGAATTCGATCCGGGTCGCTCCCTCGCGGCTCACCTGCTCTTTGAGCGTCTGCATCAGCCGCGATTTGCCAATCCCCGGCTCCCCATTGAGGAGCACGGCCTGCCCTTCACCTGCCTTGGCCTGCTCCCAGCGGCGTCGCAACAGCCCCAGTTCCTCGTCCCGGCCCACTAAAGGCGTCAAGCCGGTACTGACTGCCACTTCAAAGCGGCTCTGAGCCTCACTCTCCCGCAGCACGCGATACACCGGCACCCGAGTCGATACGCCCTTCAACTCTTGAGGACCACGGTCTTGGCACTCGAACAACCCTTGTACCAGCCGAGAGGTGGCGGCACTGATCACCACGGTATTGGGCTCGGCAATGCCCTGGACCCGGGCGGCAATGTTGGGGGTCTCCCCGACAATGGCCAGCGGGTCGCGGTAGCCGCCGCCTCCCATGTCGCCCACGACCACCAAGCCCGTGTGAATGCCAATGCGCACCTGTAAGGGGAAGTCACATAGGATCTTCACGGTCTGTTGGACCCGGGTGTTCAGCTCGGGCAGGGCGGCCACCATGCCTAGGCCCGCACGGATGGCGCGCTGGGCGTCGTCTTCATGGGCTTGGGGATAGCCAAAGTAGACCAACAGTCCATCGCCGACATAGCGCGCGAGGTATCCTTCAAAGCGCTGGATCGCTTCTGCACACACCTGTTGATAGGCGAGGATCACCTGGCGCAATTCTTCGGGATCGAGTTTTTCAGCGAGCGGGGTTGAGCCCACCAAATCACAGAACATGACGGTCAACTGCCGTCTCTCGGCCTCCGGCCGAGCGGAGCCTAGGGTCTGGCGTCTAGCGTCTCGCGTCTGAAAAGCTTGCTGTTCTTTTTCCTGTTTCTCCGATTCCTCGTTTCTCCGATTCTCCGGTTCCTGCTTTGTCCCTCCGCCGGTCCAGACCAGCACTTTGCCGTCCTCATCGACGGCCACGCGTTTGGCATCGATGAGGTCTGCCTTGAGGTCTTCGATGTACTCATCGTCCAGTGTGAAGCGGCGCTTCAGCGCCCGGTAGGCCACCCGCCCTTCACGCTGGAGCAACTCCATCACTTGCACTAGGACTTCATCAAAGGTCATTGGCAGTCCCTCTTCACCGCTCAGTCTGTCCGACAGCACCAAGCACCAGCGGCAGTTGCTGGAACCCGAACACGATGGGACTTTGCGTCTGGCGCACAGCCTGTGCTTCTCCGCGTATGAGGGTTGGAAACCGGTCGAGGACCGCGTTCAGCGAAATCCGGGCCTCGGCGCGGGCTAAGGGTGCGCCCAGGCAGTAGTGGATGCCCATGCCGAAGGAGACATGACTGCGCAGGTCGCGGTCCAGCCGGAACTCATCAGGGTTGGGAAACTCCCGCGGGTCGCGGTTGGCTGCGCCGAAGAAGACCGCGACCATCTCACCTTCCGGGATCTTGACCCCTGCGATCTCCACATCGCGAGTCGCCACCCGGAGCAACTGCTGGACCGGACTCTCGTAGCGCAGAGTTTCCTCGATGACGGTTTCGACCAGCCTACGATCTTCACGTAGCCGCTGCCACAGCTCCGGCCGGTCCACTAGGATGTTGAGCATGTTGCTCAGCAGATTGGTGGTGGTCTCGTTGCCGGCGATCAGCAACAGCATGCAGAATCCTAGGATCTCCCACTCTTCGAGTGATTCGCCTTCGACCTCGGCCTCGACCAATGCCGTAATGAGGTCCTCGGCGCCGTGGGCGCGCCGGACGGCAGCCATCTGTCCGAAGTACGTGACCATTTCCTGCGTGTTCTTCATGCGCTCCTCTAGAGAGATCGAGATGAGGGAGGAAATGAAGGCATCCGACCAGCGCTTGAAGGTTGGATATTCCTCTCCCGGAATGCCAAGCAGCCGGGCGATGACCTTCACTGGCAGGGGAATAGTGTAGGACTGCACGACATCGACTTCTCCCGTACCTATCTCGGCCAACTGCTCGTTTGCTACTTTAGTAATCCACGGTTCCAGGGCTTCGACCCGCTTGAGCGTAAAGGCTTTATTCACCAGCCGACGGAAACGGGTATGGCGAGGGGGGTCGTCGGCAATAAGGACGAGTCGCGGGAATATGCCTTTTTCCACCAGGGGATTGCGCGCCGAAGAAAACGTGTCGTGGTCACGCAGGGCGTTATAGACGTTATCGTATTTCATCAGTGCCCATGCCCGTAGAGGCTCATCAATTCCGGGAACAACGCCAGCAGGCAGGAAGATCATTTCCATAGGTGTTTGGTCACGCATTTGCTGGTAGGTCGGATAGGGATCAGCGACGAAAGCAGCTAACTGTCCTCTGAGTTCATCTAGCGTCAAGGTGGGCGTCGTTTCCATGGGGATAGGTACTCCTTACTCAGACTTTCCTATGCTCTTCAGGAGAAGTTTGAAATGGGGCTGGCGGAGAGAAAGACAGAGCGGTGTGGTTCTGGTAAGGTCTGGTGCCAAACCGGGATAGAGACCCCGGCGGGGTGTCTCCACTTTGATAAAGCATGAAAATCCACATTCTTCCCCCCGCAGTGCAGCAGCACATCGCCGCCGGCGAGGTGATCGAGCGGCCAGCGAGCGTGGTCAAGGAATTGATCGAAAACGCCCTGGACGCCGCCGCTGAGACAATCCGGGTGGAGATTCAAGAGGGCGGCCGCCGTCTCATTAAGGTTACCGACGATGGCCCCGGCATGTCCGCCGCCGATGCGCCTCTGGCCTTTGAACGTTTCGCCACGAGCAAGATCGCCAGCGAGAACGACATCTATGCCGTGCGTACCTTTGGTTTTCGCGGCGAGGCGCTGCCCAGTATTGCGTCAGTTTCTCGGGTGCGTCTGCTGACTCGGGAGCGCAGCGCTCTCTTAGGCAGCGAAGCACGTTTCGAAGGGGGGAAACTGATTTCTTTGCAAGAGGCAGGCGCCGCACTCGGCACGACGGTGGAAGTCTGGGACCTCTTCTACAATACCCCGGCCCGGCGCAAGTTCCTGCGTAGCCTGCGGACGGAGTATGGTCACATCCTGGGAGTATTCACCCGTTTCGCTCTCGCATTTCCGGAAAAAAGCTTTGCTCTCTCTTTTGACGGCCGCGAAGTCTACTCCTTTCCTCCCGTGTCATTGCCAGAACGCATCACCGCCTGTTTTGGCCGGGAGGCCGCCGCAGGCTTAGAGGAGTTTGAGAGCACTGGCATTGCCGGTAGGGTATGGGGGTTTGCCCTGTCCACCGCAGAAGTCTGGCGCAGACGCTATTACTTTTTCGTCAACCGCCGGCCGGTGCGCAATCGTACCCTCTACCGCGCTGTGCGCGATACGTTGCAAGGTGAAGGCGGGATGGTTTTTCTCTTTCTGGAACTCCACCCCTCGCAGATCGACGTCAACATCCACCCGGCGAAGGCTGAAGTGCGTTTTCGTGATGACGTTGCCATCTACGACCTGGTACGTGGCGCGTTGCAACGACGCACCCTGCCCTCCTGGTTGCAAACTGGGAAGGTCGCGGAGACGGAAGCCTCCTACGGCATGGACACCACTGGGGGCTTTGCCCTCATCGGCCAGATCGAGAACACCTTTCTCCTGACTCTCTCCGAGGGATATCTCTACCTTCTAGACCAACACGCGGCCGAAGAGCGGGTGTTGTATGAACGATTGCAACAAGGGAAGGTCCAAAGCCGTGAGCTAATTGCTCCACAGGTCGTGACCCTATCGCCTGAAGAACGAGCATTTTTAGAGGAGCATCAAGCCGAAATTACCGAGTGCGGATTGACGGTTGAACCGTTCGGCCTCCAGGTCGTCGCCTTGCGCGCCATCCCCGAGTTCGTTGACCCCAAGGAATCGGGCTTGCTATTCTCCCGTTTACTCACTCGCGTACGCGGCCACAAGGAAGATTTTCGCCAAGCCCTGTCTTGTCTCGGAGCCATCAAAGCCGGTCAGCCTCTTGTCCGTGAGGAGCAAGAACGCTTGCTCAACTCCTGGACCCACACGGCTAATCCTCATGCCTGTGCTCATAATCGACCAGTATATTTTCGCCTGTCGCTTGACGAAGTGCGCCGGAAAGTGGGACGGACAGGATTGAGTTGTGAATTTGATAAATTGGGAGAATGAGAACGTACGGGTCTCTCGTTCACAGGAAAAAATACCGGAGAACCGGAGGACGGCTAAATCAGACTACAGGAGATTCGTACACGTACTTGCCTGAACTCAGTAGCATACGCCATGCGCACGAAGAAAACCCGGTGGCGCTACAGACGTGCGCACAGCGCACGCTACTCCGATTGGGTCCCAAGGTTATGTGGTTCGATTTAAGGAGGACTTTAGCCAATCGTGCCCTTGTGTTAGCTTTGGGCCATCGTGCTTTCGCGTGACGTTGTCATCGTCGGTGCCGGCCCGGCTGGTACTGCCACTGCCCTTCATTTGCTCAAGGCTGACCCCGCTCTAGCTGGAGATATCCTGCTCCTCGACAAAGCTGTGCACCCGCGCGAGAAAATCTGCGCCGGTGGTTTGATCCCACATACCCTCGACTGCCTGCACGAGCTGGATATTCCTCTCACGGTCCCGCACGTGCAGGTGGACCGGGCGTTCGTTCGCGTGCCTCCCGGTCGCGCAGTGTTCTGTGAGGATGGGGGCATGTGTTCGATCGTGCGCCGCGACGCTTTTGATTTTTCGTTGGTTCAGGCTGCGCGCGCACGCGGAGCGGAAATCCGCGAAGGTGAGAAAGTGCTGGCGTTGATCCGCGAAGCCGAGGGGGTGCGAGTGGTGACCGATAAAGAAACCTACCAGGCTCGTGTGGTGGTCGGAGCCGATGGCTCGGGCAGCCGCGTGCGCAGGCTGTTAGTCGGTAAGGACTCCTCCCCCGTCGGCAAAGCGATCATGTGCGACATCCCGGTAGCGGAGACTTGTTGGGATGGTTTTCTCACGCAGCGTTACGATTTTAACTTCACCCCGGTGACGCAGGGCCTCAAAGGCTACCTGTGGGCATTCCCCTGCCTGATTAACGAAGTTCCCCACGTCAACGTCGGCATCTATTCACTGGGAAATACCCGCTTGAGCAATGCGGATCTGCAACGTCTGCTCGCCTATGACCTCGCAAGCCTTAAACCCCAAGTCTCAGGTCCCAAGTTTCGCGCATTCCCCATCTACGGCTACACTCCCGGGCGTCCTCTGGCCGCTCCACATGTCGTGCTGGTGGGCGACGCAGCCGGGGCTGAACCGTTGATGGGTGAAGGGATCTCCTTTGCCTTGGAATACGGTAAGTTCGCTGCTCAGGCGATCCTGCCGACCCTCCAAACCAGACGCTGGGATTTTTCCGAGTACAGCGAAACCCTCGCCCGCTCCGGGCTGGGCAAGAAACTCGCTCGGCTCCATATGACCGCTTGCATGTTCTACGGCAGCACCTCGCGCTTCTGGTTCGCCCTGGCTGCGCGCAGCCGCCGACTCCAGTCAGTGGGTCTCAAATGGTATAACGGGGTCGAAGGATGGCACCAACGTAGCGGCTGGGAGGCCGTACGCGCTGTGTTACAACCCCGCACCGGTTAAATTCGTGGCCAAGAAACACAGAAAATCACGACGGCTGCTTTCCAAGGCCCTCCTGCTGCTGGCCTATGCTGCCGTTATTGCCGTCATCGGGGCGATCTTTTTCATGAAGGATGAACTCCGTCGTATCGGCTTCTTTGGCACCGAGAGTGCCGCCGTGCCTGCTCCCGCTCAGCCGTCCTCCCCATCTCCACCTGCCGGGACGACGACACGGGAAGAAAGCAAATCATCCGCTCCTCCACCTGCCGGGAGCGCACTACGGGAGGAAACCAAGCCTGCACCACGTTCAGCCGAAGATCTCACGCGGGACGACAAGAAGCAGTTGAACGATATCCTGCGAGCGCGAAGGAAAAAACAGTAGAAATCGACTATGACGGCATGCGGATTTTCACAGTGAGCGAGAGATGCAAGCTTTCCACGTAAGCCTTTTGCCCATTTGCCCATTTCCCCATTTCCCCTTTGCTCCCTTTTCTAAACATGGATTTCGTTGACGACCTGCAGCGCACCGTCTCCCTCCCTGCTTTGCCAGGACGCATCGTATCCCTGGTGCCGAGCCTCACCGAGACGCTCTTCGCGCTGGGCGCGGGCGAGCGGGTGGTGGGCGTGACCGACTATTGTACCCACCCGCCGGAGGGCGTTGCCCGGGTAACCAAGGTGGGAGGAACCAAAGACCCGCGGCTAGGCGTGATCCTGCAACTCGCGCCAGATCTAGTGATATGCAACGACGAAGAGAACCGGCGCGAGGACTTCTGCTGGCTGGTCGAGCATGGACTCCCCCTCTACGTCACGGCGCCACGCACGGTGGCGGACGGTATCGCCCTGATCGACAAACTGGGCCAGGTGCTTGGCTGTCAAAATCAGAGTGCCGCGATTGTCCAAACCCAGCGGGCGCGGTATGACCAGTTGGCGGCAGAGATGACGGACCAGCCTCGATTACGGGTATTTTGCCCCATCTGGCGTAAACCGTGGATGTCGTTTAACGCCGACACCTACGCCGACGATATGCTGTGGTGCTGCGGTGGGGAAAACATTCTGCGCGCCAACCCCGAACGCTACCACACGGTAACGCTGGAAGAGGTAGCCGCACTGTCCCCTCAGGTCGTCCTGTTACCGAGCGAGCCCTACCCTTTTACCAGCAAGCATTTCGTCCACCTCAAACCCCTGGTGGATACCCCAGCCGGTCGGGCGGGGCACTTTTATTGCGTCGATGGTATGGCGCTGTGCTGGTATGGACCGCGCATCAGCGACGGGCTCACCCAGTTTTCACGCCTCTTTGCCTACGTGCGTTCGAGCATGGACTTGGACTGAAGTCTCCCCAGCGAAGAAAAAGAGAAACCCGCTCTTGCCCAGGGGGCGTACTTTCAGTATCCTCGGAAACCATCGTGGCCAGTCTTGAAGAAACCCTACGCAAGGTCCCGCCGCAGAGCCTCGATGCTGAAGAATCAGTATTGGGCGGGGTGCTCTTCGATACGCACGCCCTCGACCGCGTCGTCGAGATGTTGAGCGTTGAGGACTTCTACCGGGAATCACACCGTAAGATTTTCCGCGCCATGCTGGCGCTGAGTGAAAAGAGCGAGCCCATCGATCTCATCACTTTAAGTGACACATTAAAATCTCGCGGAGAACTGCAGGACATCGGCGGCGCGACCTATCTGGCTGAGTTGGTCGATAAAGTCCCCAGCGCCGCCAACATCGGCCACTACGCGCGCATCGTGCGCGAGAAAGCGGTCTTGCGCAGTCTGATCAATGTCTGCAATGAAATCGGTAGCCGTTGCTATAGCGGTCAGGAAGATATCGAACCGTTTCTCGACGAGGCGGAACGCCTGATCTTCGACGTCTCGGAAAAACGCGTGCGTCCGTCCTTTTTCAAGATGGGCGATCTGATCATGGACACGATCAAAACGGTCGAGCAGCTCTTCGAGCGCAAAGAGCTGGTGACTGGCGTGCCCACCGGTTTTCTCGACCTCGATCGTATGACCGCCGGCTTGCAACCGTCCGATCTTATCATCGTGGCCTCCAGACCCAGCATGGGAAAGACCGCCATAGTGCTCAATATCGCCCAGTATGTCGCGCTGCACGCCAACACGGCCGTGGCCATCTTTTCGCTGGAAATGTCGAAAGAGCAACTCGTGCTGCGCATGCTGTGCTCCGAGGCGCGAGTGGACAACGCCAAAGTTCGCACCGGCTACCTCGGCGAGCGGGACTTTCCCCGGTTGGCGATGGCCGCTGGGCGGCTGGCCGAGGCGCCAATCTACATAGACGATACGCCCGCACAGAATGTGCTTGAACTGCGCGCCAAATCCCGGCGTCTGAAGCGGGAGGCTAACATCGGGCTAATCATCATCGACTACCTGCAACTCATGCGCGGTCTCACCGCCCAGGAAAACCGCACGCAAGAACTGTCGGAAATCTCCCGTAGTCTCAAGTCGTTGGCCAAAGAACTCCACATCCCGGTGATCGCCCTCTCGCAGCTCAACCGTCAGGTCGAGCAACGCGCCGACCGGCGACCGATGATGGCGGATATCCGCGAAAGCGGTGCAATTGAGCAGGATGCGGACGTCATCATGTTCATCTATCGTGACGAGGTCTACAAACAAGACTCACAAGATGAAGGGGTGGCGGAGGTCATTATCGGCAAACAACGCAACGGTCCCACTGGCACCGTGCGTCTCGCCTTCCGTAGAGAGTACACGCGCTTCGACAATCTCGTCGAACATATGGAGTCGCCCAGCGCGGTCGGAGAGGAAGGCTAAATCGCGCCTTCATGTCAGCCTTTTTTCTGTCGCGCGGCGTGCATGATTGCCATTGCCTCCCGCACGTTGGCAGTGACATCGTCCGCCAGCACCAGGTCGCTGATCATGGCCACCGCATCAGCGCCAGCGGCCAAGGCGGAGGGTGCACGTTCGGCGTTAATTCCACCAATAGCAACGATGGGCAGGCGAACCAACGCGCGAATTTCGCGTAGCTGGTCGAGCCCGCGCGCGCGATAGCCGGTCGCCTTCGTGTTCGTGCCAAATAACGGACCAAAACCTATATAGTCGGCGCCGTCGCGCTCCGCCGCCAGGGCTTGGGTCGGATCGTGCGTCGAGACGCCGATGATTTTATCTGGACCGAGCACCTGGCGTGCGGCTGCTAACGGCAAGTCTTCTTGCCCGACATGCACCCCGTCTGCATCTACGGCCAGGGCAATATCGGCACGATCGTTGATAATCAGCCAGCAACCGGCCTGCTGACAAATCAAACGCACCTCGTGCGCGATGGCAAGGAACTCGCGCGTGGGCAGATCCTTGACCCGGAGTTGCAACAGCTTGGCGCCACCGGCACAGAGTTTTTTTGCCAGATCGACAAACGACAGCTCGGGCCGGCCCAGCGTGTCGGCAATGGTGTAGAGCGGAGTGGGAAAAGGGCAAGGAGAGCGATCAGCCATTGGCAAGCAATAGTCTCTAATCCCCAACCCTCATTTGCTTCTTCACTGCAATCTTCAGGTCGGTGATTTTCTTGCGCAGCGTATTGCGATTGATGCCGAGCAATTCCGCAGCTTTGAGCTGATTGCCGTCCGTGTATTCGAGCATGAGTTCGATCAGCGGTTTTTCGACCTGCCCGATGACGATGGCATGGAGATCGCAAGGTTCGAGGGGAGCAGTTTGTTGGAAATAGGCTTTGAGTTTACGCCGAACGACCTCTTCGAACGACAACTCAGCCAGATCCGTCGGTAATACCGCCTCGGCGGCGGGCAGCGCCAGATCTGTAGAAGAGAGCAACCGCCCCGGCGCCAACACCGCCGCGCGCAGCAACGTGTTCTCGAGCTCACGCACATTCCCTGGCCAAGAATGATGGACCAAGAGCACCTGGGCTTCGGATGAAATCCCAGCGACTGACGTGCCCATTTCTCGATTAATTTTGTCGAGGAAAAAGGCAATCAATTCGGGAATGTCCTCCCGCCGCTGCCGAAGCGGAGGAAGGGTGATCGGCACCACCCGCAGGCGAAAATAGAGGTCTTCACGAAAGCGCCCTTCTCTCACCGCCGCGGTCAAATCTCGATTACTGGCAGCGATGATGCGGACATCGGCCTTGATCGTCTCCCGTCCACCAACGCGGGTAAACTCACGCTCCTGGAGCACGCGTAAGAGCTTCGCCTGCAACGCAATTGGCATGTCCGCGATCTCATCAAGGAAGAGCGTCCCACCGGCAGCCTGCTCGAATTTGCCGATGCGCCGCTCAACCGCACCGGTGAACGCACCCCGTTCATGACCAAAAAACTCACTTTCCAACAGATCCGCCGGAATCGCCGAGCAGTTGATGCCGACAAAAGGCGCACGCCAGCGGTCAGAGTAATGATGAATGACTCTGGCGACTAGCTCCTTCCCCGTACCGCTCTCTCCTTGTAGCAGCACAGTCGCATCACTTTTCACGACACGACCGATGGTCTTGTAAACCTGCTGCATCGCCACGCTATGACCGATGAGCTGTTCGTTGCGGCCGTGCACGGCCGTGAGCGGTCGCTGGTCCTGGCCGGTCGTGAGACGGCGCGCTTCCAGCGCCCGCGCGGCCAGGGCACTGACCTCGTTCAGGTCAAAGGGCTTGGGCAGGTAATCGAATGCCCCCCGCTTCATTGCTTCAATGGCATTCGCCAGCGTGGTCTGGCCGGTCATGATAATGATCGGCGTCACGATCTGTGCTTCCTGCGCTCGCACCAAAAGATCCAAGCCACAGAGTTCGGGCATGCGAATATCAACGAAGGCCAGGTCGAAGGTCTGCTCTTGCAGACGCGACCAGGCGCGCGCCCCGGTGTCGGCAGTTTCGACGGTGTACCCCAACTCACCCAAGGCATCCGCCAACACCCGGCGGATCAGCTCTTCATCGTCAGCAACGAGAATGGTGCCCTGGCTCATAGGTTATAAAGGAGTGACCGGCAGGTACACGTGAAAGAGCGCACCCTGTCCAGGCGTGCTCTCAGCTCGGATCGTGCCGCCGTGCTGGGCAATAATCCGCTGGCTGACCGCCAGGCCCAAACCCGTCCCGCGACTCTTAGTCGTAAAAAACGGAGTAAACAAGTGCGGGAGGCGTTCGGGCGGAATCCCAGGACCATTGTCGGCAAAGTCGATCGAGAGGAATCGCCCTCGTCGCACCACCGCGCGTCCAGGCGGTTCCTCTAAGCGCACGAGATGGAAGTCGGTCGCCATGCGGGTAGAGACGGTGAGCATGCCCCCCCGGCAGCCGATCAGCGCTTGCAAGCCATTCTTAATCAGGTTGCGAAACACCTGGGCAAGCTGGGCTTCATCGCCCGACACCAGCGGTAAGCTGGGATCAAAGTGAGTGACGATCTTCACTCCACTGGGCGCGGCCTCGCGCTCCAGAAGCAACACCTCGGTCAAGACCTTATGCACATTGACCTGCTGAAGTTCCAGATGCGGGCTGGCCGCAAGCTGCAAAAGCTGCCCCAGAAGATCGCTCAAGCGATCGATCTCACGAATCATGACGGTAGTGTACTCCACCGCTGACTGATCGTCGCGCACCCGGCCTTGCAGCAATTGCGCGGCGCCGCGAATACCCGCTAGAGGGTTTTTGATCTCATGGGCGAGTCCCGCCGCGACCAACCCCAGGTGCACAAAGCGGTCTTCTCGTTGCAGATCTTCGGCCAGTTCCCGTTGATGGCTCAGGTCATGCAGCACCAGAATCAGGCCCAAGCGTGCGTTCCCACTATTAAAGATCGGCGAACAGGTCAGGCGGACAGGTGTTGCCCGCCGGGTGCGACTATGGATCTCCCCCTCTCCTGCCGTGCGGCTGTGGCCGGACACCAGGGTGCGTTGCACAATCTCGGTCACCCAAGGATGAGAAGCGAACACCTCGGCATAAAGATGACGCCAGACCTGCGCATGGGAAAGGCCGGTCAGATGTTCGGCCGTAGGGTTAAAGAACGCGATCCGTTGCTCCTGGTCTATGATAATGATGCCTTCTTCCACACTTGCCAGGATATGCTCCCAGGAGTCCGAGGGAAAAACAGCGGGTGCCGGAGGCACCGGGAACCTTTTCGCCCGCAAAGCCATCTCAGGTCCCATGACAAACCTCCTTTTCCTTGTCAAGGCGGGGTTGCCAAATCAGGCCTCTACCAGATATTAAATTGTGCATGCGTCAAGCTGAAGCCGCGTGCCGGCATGTGGCCCAAACCTTAGTCGCAGCGCTCAGCGAAAAAGAGCTGCTGCGGCTGCGCGCCAGCAAGCAAGCCGCTATCGACAAAGTCGCGGCGGCGCTGCTGGACAATTTTCGCCAGGAAGAAGCGCTAGAGAAGGAAGCGGAGCGGCTGGCCGAATCCCACCTGCGGACCGCCCAAGAGTTGGACCGGCACAAAGTCATCCAGCTCATCAAGCGGCGGCTGGCCGAAGAACGGAAGTTCGTCCTGTGAGCCGCTTGTCCGACAATCGCATCAACGCCTTGGCCCGGCTCGTGCTACGCGTGCTCGCGACCGAGGGAGAGGTGGTCAGCGAACGGGCAGCCCTGGCCGAGAGCAAA